>CAMLEX010000617.1 GCA_946479055.1 uncultured Bacteroidota bacterium
AGTTCAAAAGAAATAAGCCAATTGGACAAGGGGTGTGGTTTTTTCGCCTTTGCAGGGGATTCCGGCTCGTGAGACACGAGCCCGGGCTTTGAGATGTATGAGTTTACGTTAAAGCCTGGCGATTCTATGCGACTACATAACCATCCTGATCATGCTATTTATGTTCTTCAAGGAGGAAAAGTGGCCGTTACAATTCAAGGGGCAGCTCCGGAGATATTTGAACCAAAGACAGGTGCTGGATGGATAACCGGACCTTATACGGATGAAGTAAAAAACATCGGCAATACCATGGTAAAGTGGGTTGAAATTTCTGTATTACGGCCGCGCTGTAAATAATACCAAATTCCATTTCCACCAGGCGAAAATAATAACAATACAAAAGCGAACTGACAAGTATGAAAATCAATGAGGATTTTTTTGGATAGCTCGTATTATATAGTAATCTTAGTGTTGTATTGCATTTTTGAAACTTAAATCGTTTAACAGAAAAAAAATATGACAAAAAAAGCAATCTTCACATCTGCCCTTATCCTTTCAGGACAAATACTTTTCGCACAAGAAAAATTACCGACAATTAAAGCAACATCAAAAATAGTTGACATCAGAGATGGAGATAATTTTAAAAAAGCAAGTTGGACAATTTCACCAGAACTTCAGCCAGACATTTTTAAGACCAATTCAATAGGGGAAAAAGTGACTTTCTATACCGACCAGGATTCTATTTCAATAGAAATCGCACCCACCACAAAGTTTGACTTTATCATTTTGCTGAATGACACCACCAAAGCCTTGACTGAAATTAAATATCAGCCGAGCCATCTGGACATTTTAAGGACGGCAGACAATTATAATTTTAACGACACCAGACCAATTCCGAAGTTTTCCTATCAATCTAAAAATGATACTAATTTAATTGCCCTGCGAAAAGGCTTTAAATTAGATTCTATCGCAGGAGAAGGTAATGAAGTTTCAAAAATATTGAACCTTTTGCATTGGGTGCACAACTTAATTCCCCATGATGGCAACCATGAAAACCCGGCAGTGAAAAATGCTTTAAGCATGATTGCAGAATGCAAGAAAGGTAATCGTGGACTTAATTGCAGAGGACTTGCAACAGTATTAAATGAATGCTATCTATCTATAGGCATACCTTCAAGATTTATAACCTGTATGCCTAAAGATTCAGTTTTTGATGATTGTCATGTTATCAATATGGTTTATTCAAAAGAATTAAAAAAATGGCTTTGGATAGACCCAACTAATGATGCTTATGTCATGAATGAAAAAGGAGAGCTATTGAGCATTGAAGAAGTGAGAGACAGAGTAATTCACAACAAGCCGCTAATTTTAAATCCAGAAGCGAATTGGAATCACAAAGTCTCAAAAACAAAAGAAGAGTATCTTTTTCAATACATGGCAAAAAATCTATACAGAATGGAATGCCCGTTAGAAAGTGAGTATGACTATGAGACATGGAAAAATGGTAAAGTGGTTAGCTATGTGGAATTATTATCATTAGATGCTTATAAACAATTGCCACAAAAAACAAGTAAGACTAATTCCAAAACAGGAACGACGTTTATTAACTATAAGACGAACAACCCAAATCTATTTTGGACGTTGCCCGAGTAGATGCCGTATAATAACATCACAATACGTGTTAGTGGTGATTTGATAACTCCTACAATTACATGATCCTTTTTATGCAGAAGCTTTTATTTCTTGCTTTACTTTTTCCACTTTTAACTGTTGCACAAAATTCAAAAATTTTT
Organism: uncultured Bacteroidota bacterium; assembly: GCA_946479055.1. Next base: position 1,773 of record CAMLEX010000617.1, read on the forward strand.
CAAAACTCCATAAGCGTATATCCAGACAGTGTTTGGGAGAATGTAACAAATCCAGGGCAGTACGGTTGGGACGTAGATAAGCTAAAACAACTTCGAAACTTTGTAGTAGATAGTGCTCATACGACAGGAATGCTGGTCGTTCAAAGCGGCAGAATCCTTTTTGAATTTGGAGACGTTCAGGAACTAAGCTATCTGGCATCCTGTAGAAAAAGTGTGCTTTCTATGCTTTATGGCCCCTTTATTGAAAATGGAATAATCAAACTAAATACAACAGTGGAACAGTTGGGTCTTGATGACGTAGGTGGACTTTTGCAAATAGAAAAGAAAGCAACCATTAAAGATTTACTTACGGCCCGCTCAGGAGTATATCATCCTGCTAGCAACGAAGGAGATGCCTCGGCTATGGCGCCAGGGAGAGGCAGTGTTCAGCCGGGTAGTTTCTGGCTGTACAATAATTGGGACTTTAATATAGCAGGTTATATTCTTGAGCAGCAAACAGGTAAAAACATTTATGAGCTCATTGATTCAATACTTGCCAAACCTCTTTGTATGCAGGATTGGAGAAAAGAGACGCAACGAAAAACAGGTGACACAACAAGGTCAAAATATCTTGCCTATCATATGTGGTTTTCTACCCGTGATATGGCAAGGCTGGGTTACCTAATGCTTAGAAAAGGAAAATGGAAAGAAAAACAAGTTTTGCCTGCAAGTTGGATAACAACCACCACGATGCCTGTTACTACGTACAAGGAAGCACAACAAAATAAGACTGCTTATTTTAAATTTGGTTATGGCTATTTATGGTGGGTTTGGGATGCACCCGATAACAACGGCATATATGAGGGTGCGTATACAGCAAGCGGTGCTTTTGGCCAGTTTATCACGATTATACCCAAACTTGACTTAGTGATAGCTCACAAAACTAAATATGAGTATCAACGGCAAGTGCCGACAGATGTTTACTTGAAAATCCTTAATAAATTAATAGCGGCTCAAAGGTGAAAAAAATAAACCACTACTAACAGCGCATACGCCGGGATTGTTCTTTTTCACCAACCGCACTGCTGTAAAGAACCTGCGAAAGTTAAAAAGGTATCAGCTCTGGTGACTATCTGATGTTTCGTGAAAAAATGGGGACATAGACTTGTAAAATCCGGATTGGATTGTCAGGGATTATAAAAAGTATTTTCTTTACAAAACTTCTATTTTACTTAATATGATAAAGGTATTTGCTTTTCTAATCGCCTTATTGTCGACGGTTACTTCAGCTATGGGTCAAAGTACTTCCAATAATGTCTCTTTCACAAAAAGAATGCGGGTGATTGTAGACAATGATTTTAGTGGTGACCCGGACGGTCTGTTTCAACTGACACATCTATTGCTATCGTCATCTGTAGAAACAAGGGGGATTATTGGTTCGCATTTATCCGTTAAGGATTTCCTCGACCCATCACAAAAGCAGGCAGAAAATGCGACAAAGAAAGCGAAAGAAGTTTTGAAGCTCTTGAACATGCAAGACAGCATTCATGTTTTAACCGGTTCAAAACTGGCAATACCAAACGATTCCACTCCGGTAAAAAGTGAAGCCGTGAACTTTATTATTCAGGAAGCGCTACGAACCGACACTCAACTTCCCTTATACATTCTTTGCGGTGCAGGACTAACCGAAGTTGCCTCCGCATTGCTCACAAATCCGGCAATTGCAGCCAAGTTCACATTGATTTGGATTGGTGGCCCTGAATACCCCGATCTCGCATTTCCTCCTCCCAAAGCTCACAGGATTGAGTACAATCTGAATATTGATATTGCAGCCGCTGGGGTGGTTTTCAATCAATCGATCTATAAAAAGTGTCTTTGCAAAATGGTGGCTGACGAACATGTGCTGAACAAATGAATGTTATTCAACTTAATCACTTAATTTAAGCTGACGTAGCGGAATT
>CAMLEX010000618.1 GCA_946479055.1 uncultured Bacteroidota bacterium
CTTTCCTTCTATTTTAATCCTGCCCAGTTTTTCATTCCATTTTTTGCGGGCTGCTTTTCTAACTGCATCAAAACTTTGTCCTGCGGATTCGGCTTGCAGATTCTTTCTTGCATTGTCGATGCTGGTATACGAAAGCCCAACACGCATTTCGATCATTTCATTTTTTGCGGTTGAGAAAGTTAAAAACATTCCATTCGCGGTTCCTTTTGTTTCTTTTTGATTGAGAGAAGTAACTGAATCGATAAATGTTCCGTAAGACTGAGGTTCTTTGCTTAGCTGAATAACAAAATACATCTTCACCCTTTTCCCGGGGTCACAAAACTTCAGGTATTCAGGATAGGTTTCAATGGAACCTTCCAGTTCTTTTTTTCCGGATAAACGCATGATGGCTTCAGTTACATCACTGCTTTCTCCCTGCCGGTGCCCCACATCAAAAATAATCCGTGCTTCTTTCGATTGCGGAAAAGTATAACGGTGACATCCCACTCTTTCAGTCGCAGTGAGTTCGGCTTTAATACGATAGTCTTTTAAGTCGACTGCATAATATCCCGGCTCGGCATGTTCCGTTTTTTTATCGAAACGGGAACGATAACCTGCATCAGGATTTTCAAGCGAACCTGGAATTGTTTGTAAAACGCCGGTGGTTGGCATAACAACCAGTCCGCCGATCTGAAATTCATGAAAATGGCCAAACCCCTCAATGGAAGTATGCCTTTCATCGTAGCCACAGGGCTGCCACCCGCCTTTACTTCCATACGCATTGGTATGAGGTGCCAGCTTTGCCATACCAAAAGGCAATGAAGCCGGGGTATAAAAAAACCACCGGCCGTGTACAGAGCCAATCTGTGGATCCACCCATGCAGAGGGATAAAATTCGTTTTTGCCTACCTGTGCAATGGCGGCAGAGGTAAACACATGGATGAGTAAAAAAAAATGCCTAGCAATCTTCATCATAATTTTAATGCATTTAGCAACACTTCAAAGTGTTGAATCTTGTATAATTGATTCACATTGTCATAGTGAATTACCTGCTTCCCGGATATAAATGGCACCTCCAATCTCATCAGAAAGTATGTTGCAATACTGGGTTCCTGGTCGCCTAACAGCATTTATGTCAACTGGATATTGTCGTACTTTTTTTAACCTACTAAGACACAGAGAAAAAACTTTGACCTCTTTGTGTCTAAGTGGGAAATATGACAAATTGAACCTGAAATGAACTTATTTATGCGCTCCAATAAAACTTCTATAACAAAATCAACAAAACTCATTATTCAAATGTATATACATATATACATATAATCTAAAAAAATTTGATTTTTTTCCCATCGCGATTTACTTTTATCAAACTGCCGCAAAAAAAGTAATATTGTGCCTTTATAAATACGTATGACCTTTACAATAGACCACAAGAGCCCTATCCCGCTGCACATTCAGACAGAGGAACTCCTTAGAAAGATTATCAAGCAGCCACAGTACCAGAAAGGCAAACACCTGCCCAATGAAATCGAGCTTGCCAAAAAGCTTAATATTTCCAGGGGAACTTTAAGACAGGCAGTTAATAAACTGGTATATGAAGGTCTGCTAGTAAGAAAAAAACGCTTTGGCACTAAAGTTAACAACACAGTAAGCTCAAAAGCTTTGAACTGGCTGAGCTTTTCGCAGGAAATGGCTGTACGGGGAATACCAATAAAAAATTTTGAACTTAACCTAAGCTGGGTCAAGCCTGAAGAAACTGTAGCTAATTTTTTTGAAATACGGGGAAACAAGAAAGTTTTAAAGTTAGAAAGATTAAGGGGACGACCCGAAGGACCATTTGTGTATTTTGTGTCTTATTTCCATCCGCGGATCGGACTTACAGGGGAGGAAGATTTCAAAAGGCCATTATATGAAATTCTGGAAAAGGATTATCAGGTTCTGGCCAATCTTTCCAAAGAAGAAATCAGTGCAAGAGCTGCCGACAAATTTTTAGCCGGTAAATTACAACTCGACTTAGGAGGCCCTGTCTTATTCAGAAAAAGGTTTGTTTTTGACCAGGCAGAACGCCCGATAGAATATAATTTAGGCTACTACAGGGCTGATAGTTTTATCTATACAATTGAAAGCAGAAGAGAATAATAAAGCTATTTTCTATCAGAATTGCTGGAAGTCTTTTATTTCTTGTATAACAGGCTGCGCCAGATTGCTTCAAAAATCAAGCTTCTATTGTTAGGCGGCATAAACCAACAATCAGGTTTTCATTCACTTCAATTAACTTACTTTACATTTCAGGAAGGCCTTTGAATTTTTTCCATCAACTTCACCCTGCCGGTAAACATTCCAGTTTAACAATTTCATTTCATCTCACATCTCCCATCACCACCCTTTCTGCTTTTGACGGGCATAGAAGAATATATTTTTGGCAAAAAACGAATTTAGTAATATGTTTGAACATATGAACATAATATTTACCGGATATTACTAGCAAAATATCACTTCACCGGCCGGCGAATAACTTCAAAAAACCGCACTGTGAATGCCCTATATTTGAACACTATCGCAGTAATACCTTTACCGGAACAACAGACTAAAAAAAGTAAAGCTGTAAATGTCGACCAATAGTAATTTATATAGAATAGGAATAGACGTAGGCGGCAGTCATATATCCGCCGCTATTATCGGTAAAACCGATGGCGGTTGGGAGCCCTTTTTAAAAAAAAGGCTAACGCTTAACTCCCATGACAGCGCCTATAACGTTGTTACTACCTTAAGCAATTGTATTAAAGAACTCACGGCTAAGGTACAGGAAATTGAAGCCGTGGGCATTGCTTTCCCTGGCCCCTTCGATTATGAAAATGGCATCAGCGCCGTTAACAATGTAGGAGGAAAATTTGAGAAAACATTTGGTCTGCATATTAAGCAGTTATTAGAAGATTTTATAGGGCTTCATAACACAGTGTTTAAATTTTCCAATGATGCGTATTGTTTTGCCACCGGCGCATATAGCCTGCACCGCCTCAATAGTAAGCGAACCGTTTTCATTACCCTGGGTACAGGTTTCGGATCTGCCTTTATGATGGATGGCGAATTGTTGTATTCACATTCTGACATCCCTCCTTCCGGCGCATTTTATGACCAGGATTTTTTGGAAGCGAAAGCTGACGATTATTTTTCAACCCGGTGGATATTGAACGCTTATGTGCAAATCACCGGAGCAACTATTTCTTCCGTAAAGGAATTAGTTGAGTACGGCTCTGTTGAAGCACATTCCGTGATGAATCAATTGGGAGAAAACCTTGGGCGTTTTCTACTGCCGTGGCTGCAAAAATTCCAATGCGATGAACTGGTCATCGGCGGAAATATTGCCAAAGCATTTTCCTTGTTTGGGTCTTCATTAAAAAAAGAAATGGGCGCCATCGCAGATAAAATAAATATTGTACTGTGTGAAAACACAGAGGACTGCATTATTACCGGCGCAGCCATTATGGCCGGCAATGAAAAATTTTCAAATAGCAAAAAGATAATGAGAAAAACTTCACAAGAATTATTACCGTTAACCGTATCAACGAAAGATGCAGCTGTTTATGACATCTATCCTTCCTTTCAATCCGGCGAAAAAGTGTACAAAGGATTTGATTCCCTGGCAGAAGATCGGAAGAGCACACGTCTGAACTCCAGTCACTACCACAGATCTC
>CAMLEX010000619.1 GCA_946479055.1 uncultured Bacteroidota bacterium
GATTCTAAGGTTCCCTCGGGTTTGAGTAAGTGTGTCAAACAACAAGAAATGTCCACACCTTACATCGCGCCGGGGCGCCTCAAAGGCAATGTGCAGAGGCAGGGATCCCGGCGCGATTGAATGAATTGGATTAATTAAACATCATGTATAAGTGTATGATACGACTACTAATTCCCTATGTATTTTGATAGGTAGCTTTTAAAACGTTGATCAAAAATATTTTTAATAGCTGTATCAGAAGGTATGCTGGAGTAAGGGTTGTAAAGCTATCCCTTACATATCCAGCAACTTTTATACGACGTTATTGGAGTCAAATTTTACCAATAATAATTTCCATTTTGTCGCTAAATAAAATAGTGCGGTTCATCATACTGGCAAGACTGGTATCGCCAATTAAGAAAGAAAGCACCTTAGTTGTGGCTGGTGGGTACCGGGGTGGAAAAACACCGGTATGTTATTTTATTGAACACCCGCAAAAGCGGAGAATGTTTTAGCCATTGAAAATTGTTTAACGGGAACCACTGTTGGATACAATCTTCTGTTCATATTGCTTTAGCAGATCGTTTATCGCGGCATCATACCCGCCCTGGTCTTTAAAGGCAGCAGGATTGTAGGCATCTCCGGATTGATGTTTGCCATGCAAATTAAACTGGCTGGCATGGGATGCAAGCCAAATATCGAAGGCAATATTTTTCATGGCCTTAAATGTATAAGCATAATCCGCGGCAATGCCGGGATACGTGGTAATATCTGCGAATGGTTTTTCTGTAACGATCGTCGGCAGATTAGCGATCAGCACCCTGTAAGCTTGCTGATCATCCTTCACCGTAAATAAAAAACTGCAGGAGCCTTTGGTGTGGCCGGGATGATGCAGCATCAACAGTTGCATATTGCCCAGCCGGATAGTATCGCCATCCTTTAGTAAACGGTCGGGTTTTACCGGTTCAAAGCTGGTGCCATACTTGCCCAACTCATAATCATCGCTGCCGCCCGTTACCAAAACATCAGCCTCTTTTTCATCAACCATCAGTTGTGCACCGGTCATTTTTTTAATGGCTGCCATGGCACCCATATGGTCGTAGTGAGCTTGTGTTGTTAAGAGTATTTTAGTGTCAGCAAGCCTGAAACCTAAGGTTTCGATATTGGTTTTTATTTGGGCCGCCGACGCTGCAAGGCCTGTATTGATCAGTATATTTCCTTTTGGCGTTGTAATGAGATAACAAGCCAGATCGTATGTGCCCACGTAATACAGGTTGCCTGCAATGCGGAATGGTTGATAGGATGCTGTCCATTCCTTCATGGTTTTTGGCTCGTTTACTTTTTGTGCCGTTACAGAGGATGATATGAACGATACAACAGCAGCCAGCAATATATTTTGTAAAGAATAATTGAACATAAATTCCAATGATTGAATGATAGCGTTGCTTCGGCTAAATGTACCAAGATTGTTTCGGTACGTATGCAGGCCTTACAATGACGATGTTCAAATATATCGGCTTGTAAGATATATCCGGCTTTTTTCAGCACTATTTTGTTAAGCGGTTTTTGTGGGGATACTTATGCAGCAAACCAGGGTACATATATTGGAACGCTAGAAGGACGAATGATATAATTATAACAATCAATCGTTGAAATTTTTGACAGTGAAAATCATTTGCTAACTGTTATACATCTTGTATTGCTATAACGTCAATCCAAATAGTAGGAGTTCGGTATTTGTGTGGTCGGTGGAGATACTTCGACTCTTCGTCGAGCTCATAACTCAGCACACCCGACCACGGCGTCTACTTTATGGGAACACCAAGAGGGGCAGCAACGAACCGCGGCTTTCAATTTATAACGGACACGAAACAAGGCCAACTCGGTTGGGAAATAGAAAACATTTTTTCTAAGTGATGTCCAATTCTCCTATCCTCATTTGTTATAGGTATTTATAAGCTGACTTTTACCTGAAAATTAAAAAACATGAAAAAGATAATTGCAATATTCAAAAAAAGAAAACTCTTAAAAATACTGTTATTGATAGTGGTAACCGGGGCTTTAGTTTATATTCTGGGGCCAAGACCTGCGGCGCCAAAACTGGAAACCCCCGTGTTTAATTTAGCTGCCGATTTGCCAACGTTGGAAAAGCAAATTAACGAAAGCGAACTTGCTGTAAGAGGTATCCGGAAAGGTTGCCAGGCAAAAATAGTATGGGCTGATTCAACGAGAAAACAGAAAACAAAATTGGTCTTTTTATACATTCATGGGTTTTCATCCACGCATGTTGAAGGCGACCCGGTACATAAAAATATTGCCAAAAAATATGCAGCCAACCTGTATTTGGGAAGGTTAGTCGGCCACGGAATTAACCTTGGAGACTCCACGATGGCTGACGTTACTGCCGGGGATTTTATTTATTCAGCAGAGCATGCTTTGGCAGTGGCTAAAACACTGGGAGATGAAGTAATTGTTATGGGCTCTTCATTCGGGGGAGCTTTAACGATCTACCTGGCCGCTAAACATCCGGAAATAAAGGCTATTATACTGTATTCACCATGTGTAAAAATGTATGATGAAAAGGCTGAAATGCTGGTTAAACCCTGGGGACTACAACTGGCAACATTATTCTCAGGCTCCGCGACCTACGATTACAAAGCACCGAATGCTGAATACGCCAGGTACTGGACTACACATTATCACCTCAATGGCATAATGGCTTTTCAAAACTTCCTGTCCTGTGTTATGCATAAAGAAATATTTACAAAAGTAAAATGCCCGGTGTTTATGGGATACTGGTATAAGAACCAGCAGGAACAAGATAAAGTAGCTTCTGTGCCAGCCATGTTGAACATGTTTGATGAACTCGGTGCTGCCAACAAACAAAAATTTGTATTTGTACATGCAGGAAATCATTGTCTCACTTCGCCTGTTTTAACAAAGGATGTGGAAGCGGTTCAGCAAGAATCCGAAAAATTTTTACATCAATATTTTTAAACGAAACAGTAAAAAAAACAAAGCGATGAATAAAAAAAATGCAGGCAATTTATTGATAACAGGAGCTACCGGTTTAAGCGGCATGGCCATTATCCGTGAATTTGCCAAACAAAACCTACCGGTAAAAATCCTTATAAGAAACAAGGAAAAAGCAGCGATGTTCAAGGAGTATCCGTTAGTTGAAATTTTTGAAGGCAATATGTTGAAGGCTGAATCATTATTAAACGCTTTTCAAAATACACAACGCGTTTTAATGATTTCATCCGGCAGGGAGCGAATGGTGGAAACGCAATGTACATTTATTGATGCCGCCCAAAAAGCCGGGGTACCTCATATTGTAAAATATTCAGGGGCCGAATCTGGAATTACATTTAATTCCCAGGCTTTCAGCGGCACACGAAATCACGAAGAGGTGGAAGATTATCTTGAAAGTTCCGGTATAGCATGGACACACCTGCGCCCCAGCCAGTTTATGCAGATGTATTTAAGGGAAGCACACACTATTACCAGCCATGATAGTATTTTCCTTCCTATGGAAACAGCTAAACTAAGTCCTGTAGATGTTGAAGACGTGGCAAAAGCAGCTGTTGCTATCATGACCACTGATGGGCATGAGGGAAAAAGCTATGACATGACGGGTCCGGAGGCTTTAAGCATGCAGGAAATTGCCGGTATTATTTCCCGTGTTAC
>CAMLEX010000620.1 GCA_946479055.1 uncultured Bacteroidota bacterium
GATCTGTGGTAGTGACTGGAGTTCAGACGTGTGCTCTTCCGATCTTGGATGATTTCCTTATTTAGCTTAGCTAAGGGCAAGAGCTGATCTGCAGGTGCGCCAATAGAGAAAAGCGTAAGATCGGTATTGCCCATGTTGGCGTAGATTTTACGAATCAATTCTTCCGGCTCCTGATTGCCATTGATTAATGAAGGACTGCTTACTTCTGCAAGCGGAAGCTTTTTGTAGGGTAAGCGACTTACAAAATATCCGGACTGCGGTTTTGACTGAATGAGTGACTGTGCTTCGAGTTCGAGGAATACTCTTTTTGCGGTGTTCATGCTGATGCCATGTTCGGTGCATAGCATTCTGACAGATGGGAGGCGGTCGCCCTCTTTTAAAACTCCGTTTTTAATGAGACTGGCAATGTTGTTTGATAGCTCGGTATACAGGAAGTTGCGCTTCATGTGGTAAAGATAACTGTGTCTGTTGAAATATCAAAAACTGTAACTGTGTTCATTTAATGCTGCCAGCTACTTTTGTGTTAAAAATCAGATATTATGTTAGAAGTTATTGTTAAAACTGGCAAAGAGCATATGGATGTTGCTGTTGTACATCGGTTCTTAAGTGAAGATTCTTATTGGGCTAAAGGTATTTCGTATGAACTGGTAGACCGATCGATGGCCAATTCTTTTTGCGTTGGTGCATTTGTAGCCGGGGAGCAGGTTGGATTTGGCAGAGTGATTACGGATTATTATACTTTTGGGTGGTTAGCGGATTTTATGGTGCTGCCTGAGTTTCGTGGAAATGGGATATCGAAGCTGATGCTGGCTCATGTTTTTGAGCTGCCGTGGTCGAAACGGTTAAGGAGAAAAATGCTGAATACCAGTGATGCACATGGTTTGTATCGGCAATTTGAATTTAAAGAGCTGGCCAATCCTGGTTTTATACTGGAAGTTTATAATCCGGAGGCTCATTTGCAATATAAAGGAGAAGATTAGCTTAACCTGATCTCATAAAAATCCTGCACGGGATCGAAAGGGTTTTTGTAGCGGAATTGTGCTTTCTTCAGGACTTTCTTGGCGGCAATGTTATCGCGGTTGACTACGGCGCCTATGTTGGAAATGCCTTGTGAGAGGATCTGGTCTACGATGGGCGGAAGGATGTCTGTCATGAGGTAGCAGCCGCTGGCAAAGCTGCTGAGGTAAAATTCGATGAAGAAGGGATAGTGGTCGATCTGGTAATGTTCCCGGGCTACCTTTGGGGAAATGAGATCGATGATGCCTACGACTTTGCTGAGTTTTTTATCGGTAATGAAATGGAGGTAGTTGCGCCCTGCATGGGCGTTCATGAGCATGGTTTGCAGGAATAGTTCTGCTTCCTGAAAGGTACTTAATCGCTTATTGGGGACGAATTTTAAGGTATGATCATCGGAAAGGATGCAAAATACTTCTTTTGAGATTTGACCAAAACGTTCCAGGTCTTCGGGCCGGAAAGGGTGGATCAGGTAGTTTTCATTTTCAAAGGTAATGGGCTTGAACATAGGCTGGCCAAAAATAAAAAACTAATTCAAATTCTATGAATTGGGTGGGTTCTATTTTTGAAAATGTGGTAAGTATTTAAGAAGGTCTTGTATATACAAGTTGTTTTTTTATCTTTGTTGTTGAGAGCGTTAATACGGGGGTAGATCGAGAGGTCTGCCTCCATTAATAATCTTATCATCAGCGTCTTCAATATTTTCATTTTCAATATTAAACTTGCAGATCGCAATTTGCTTTTTGATTGATTTCAATTCTTTGATTTTGTCGTCTATTTGCAGTAATTTCTTGTCAAGAACTTCAAGTTTTGCTTTTTTACTGATTTGCTTTTTGTACCAGGCATCTACAACTTCTTTGATTTCGGTCAGCGTAAAACCTACCGCTTTTGCCATTTGTATAAACCTTAATTTCTCGACAACGTCATCTCCATAGTATACATAGTTATTGGTTTTTACTTCCTCTTTCTTTTCGCCAGTGAATAGACCTGTTTTTTCATAAAACCTTATGGTGCCGATAGGTATTCCTGTTTCTTTGGAAAGCTGATTAATCAATTTCATATTTCTTTGGCGTGTAAAAATAAATGTGAACTATGTAGTATACTTCATACTTGTTGGTTGCAAAATTAGTGTTTAGTTTTGCTTTTACAATTGAAAATTGATCAGTAATTAGAATTATCAAAATGCAGTATTCAGACGAAGAACTAATAAAATTGCTACCTGGTTTTAAAAACAATTATGCAGAAGTGAATGAGACAGAGCTGCATTATGTGGAGGGTGGTGAAGGACAGCCTTTAATTTTAATTCCGGGATGGCCGGAAACCTGGTGGGCTTATCACAAAGTAATGCCGCTACTGGCTACAAATTATCGTGTGATTGTGATAGATATGAGGGGTATGGGCAGTTCGCAGAAGCCATTGGACGGTTACGATAAAAAGAACATGGCAAAGGATGTTTATGAACTTGTGAAAAAACTGGGTTACGAAAAAATTCATATTGCGGGTCATGACATTGGTGCTCACGTTGCCTTTAGTTTTGCTGCCAATTTTCCGGAGATGACTTCGAAGCTTGTAGTTCTGGATACCCCGCATCCGGATGCCGGAATGTATCAACTCCCTATGCTTCCAATATCAGGTGCAAACTATACTTATCCATGGTGGCTTGCCTTCAATCAAACAAAACAGCTTCCTGAACAGCTGCTTGCAGGTAGGATGTCTATTGTAATAGATTGGATTTTCAGGAACTTATTGAAGGATCAAAATAGTATTGATGAGTTTGATAAAGCTGTTTATGCTTTTGCTTATGATAGTAATGATGGAATACGTGCCTCAAATGCCTGGTACCAGGCTTTTCCGCAGGATATAGAGGATAGTAAAACGTATGGTAAACTCATGATGCCTGTAATTGGAATTGGTGCTACAGGGTATGAAATGCTGCAGTATTCCCTGCCTAACTACGCAACAGATTTACAGTTGTCTAAAGTTGAGGATAGTGGCCATTTCTTGCTTGCAGAAAAACCTGAAGAGGTGGCTAATCTTATAAAGGGATTTTTGGGATAGTTTGAGATCGGGAGGTTTATTAGCCAAGCAGATTATCTAGTGTTGTTTCTTCAAGTATCAGGTGCTGTGGTATGCCGTTGATGTCTTTTTTCCATTCTATAAGTCTGATCTTTCCATCTTCTATTTCTATACCGGTGATGTCGCCATCGTTAAAACAGCAGCAACCGGCATTGAAATAGGTGTTTTTGGAGTTTTCGAGCCTGGGAGAGGTATTGCCACTGATTTTTCCTGCCAGCAATTCGGCTTCCAGTTTCTGAATGGTGGCTTTGTCGCCTTTTTTCTTAGCCTCATTGAGCCTGATGTAAGTACGTTCCAGGTGTGTAAGTGAATTGAATACAGGCTGATGGGTGTGGCCCGTAATTAAAGCAAGGTTGTTTTGTTTGGCGGTCCAGTCGTACATGATCTGGTTGTGTTCGGATTTGAGCTGGTTATCAAAGGCAGGTGTATTTGGGTTGATGCGGAGAAAGGATTGAACAGGGCCCCAGATATTGGAGACGAACCATTTGCTGAACCAGTTTCCATCGCTTTGCATATCGCCCTGATGGCCATGGGTAATAAATATATTGAGTTGCTGGTCTTTA
>CAMLEX010000621.1 GCA_946479055.1 uncultured Bacteroidota bacterium
TTATTAAAGAAATGAATAAAAGCATCTTCTAAGCAGGGATGTGTTGGTTGAGAAATAAGTAAGCGGTTCCAATGGAATTTGCAGTGAATGGTTTTTTGCATGGCAGCAACCCTTGCGTAGACCCGACGTTAAACTGAACGTTGTACTTTTTTTGAGCAGACAACTAACTATCTTGTCAGATATTTATGAAAACAACTGTTATCAGGCAATCAAGAAAACATTTGTTTGGTATGGCGCTAACAAGCGCAATTATAATCCTATACTATTTTCTGGGACCATATGATAAGACCAGAATTGTGTATGACGAGAGTCCAAAATTTACAATCTTTCTTGGTTTATTATTCTTTGGACTTTTTTTCTATTCCATATTTGAATTGATTGCGGGAAAAGGTGAAATCACCTTGTCTGAAGACGGTATTGAAATCAGGGACAAAGGATGGAATCATTGGGATTATGTGGATTCTTATTGGACAGTTGACGAAAACACTGGTGAAAATTCAATTGATGAATATTTGGTTGTGCAATTGAAGGATAGTTCAGAAATAAAGTTCAAAATTTCAAATCTCGAAAAAAATCGTCTGGAAATTATTGGTTTGATCGCGATGTACAAGAACAAAACATAGCTGCTGCACTTGGGCTTATTGAGCCATTTGCTGACTATCTGAACTGAAGAAGACTGTATCCAATTTGGTTAAGGAATGTTATCATCACTTTTTTAATCAGGGGTTGTTCGTCCCGGTGGCATTATCGTATTAATAAAATTACTTTTCATCACGGGCAATAGTAACCTTTTTAAAAGACCTCCCCGATTAGAAAAAACAGTTACATTATTGCTCTGTAAACGGTATTTTTTCTGGCTCCTCTCCTTCTCCGCGACATCATGATTGATAAACAGTTTTACTAGCAATATGCCCTTCGCGGCCTATCCTTTTATTTTTCCCCATTATCTTTTTCCGATGGGCTGTACCCCATTCATACATGGCGAGTAAAACTTTTTCCAACGATTTACCGTACTCCGTGATCTCGTATTCCACCGTAGCAGGAATAGTATTGTACACTGTCCGGGTAATCATGTGATTTATTTCCAGGTCACGCAATTCTTTTGAAAGCATGCGGGGCGATATGCCCGATACGGTACGTTCTATTTCTTTAAATCTTTTTTTGCCCTCAAACAGTGAACCCAGTATGGGCAATTTCCATTTGCCGCTGAAAAAATCAAGCGTATCATTTACTGCTTTCGCAAACTCCGCAGAGCATTTCGGCATTTCAGTTTTCGTTGTTCGCATTTTGTTCGTTTTTTAATGCTATACCGGAGTATAGTGCTATACTTGAGTATAGTGGTTACTTATGTATAGCAAAGGTAGGTAATTTTGTGTCTCCGATATTATTACACACATAAAAACTACAAGAATGATTCTCGTAACAGGAGCCACCGGGCATTTAGGAAAAGCCGTCATCAACTTTTTATTGAAAAAAGGAATTAGTGCGGATAAGATCATCGCCCTTGTAAGAGATGAAGCAAAAGCTGCAGACCTTAAAGAAAAAGGTATTATACTGCGCAAAGGCGATTACCATGATTATGCGTCTCTGGCACCAGCATTTAAAGGAGTTGAAAAACTTTTGCTCGTATCCTCCGGCGATTTCAACGACCGTTCCCAACAGCATATCAATGTAGTAAATGCTGCTAAAGAAGCTGGCGTTAAACATATTTTATATACTAGTGTGCACGGCAGGGAAGACAAGCCATCTGCCATTCCTTTTGTAGTGCAGAGCCATCTCGATACGGAAGTAGCCATAAAAAAATCAGGCATTCCTTTTACTATCCTGCGCAACTCTATATATGCCGATATGCTTCCGATGTTTCTTGGATCGAAAGTGACTGAAACAGGCGTGTTTATTCCAGCAGGGAATGGCAAAATACCTTTTGCCACGAGACTGGATATGGCAGAAGCTGCAGCAGTTGTCTTGACCACTCGGGACCATGAAAACAAAATATACCCTATTGCATCATCAACAGCTTATTCGTTTGCAGATATAGCAACCACACTTTCTGAACTGGCAGGAAAAACTATTCCATATATAGACGCCGATCCTGCGCAATACAAAGAAGCGTTAACACAGGCCGGTGTGCCGCAAGAATACATCGGCTTTATGGGTGGTTTTGTTGAAGCTTTCAAACAGGATGAGTTCAATGCCGCCAGCAACGATCTTGAAAAACTGCTGGGAAGAAAACCCTCTTCCTTAAAAGAATTTTTACAAACAGCTTATTTCAGTAATAATTAAACTAAAACATAAAAATACACACCTGATGAAAAAAATAATCTTCTTACCCGCTGCTGCAGCATTCCTGCTTCTTGTTTCCTTTACAGTTGTAAACAATATCACCTGGTCTGTTGATGGCGCCCATTCAAGACTTGGTTTTACCGTTAATCATCTCGGCCTTGCCGATATAAATGGAAGCTTCGGTGCTTTTGAAACAAAGATCAGTACAACAAACCCTGATTTCTCCGATGCAGTAGTAGAACTGAGCGGAGACGTTAGCAGCATCAGCACCGGTATATCTATGAGAGATGATCATTTGAAAAAAGCTGACTTCTTTGATGCAGAAAAATATCCCAAATTCAGTTTTAAAAGCAATTCATTTAAAAAAGGCGCTGGTAAAAATTATATCGTAACAGGCGACCTGACATTGCACGGTGTTACCAAACCAGTAACATTAAATGCAATACTGAATGGAACCGCTACACATCCAATGACGAAAAAAGAAATGAGCGGTTTTAAAGTAACAGGTAAAATCAAACGTTCTGATTTTGGTATCGGTGGCGGCTTTCCTGCACCTATGCTCGGCGACGAAGTAAACATCATTGCCGATCTCGAATTCAGCAAAGAATAAAAATGGTGGTAAGATGAAAAGAATAGCATTCATGATTGCAGCACTATCCTTATCGGGGATAGTGTTTGCTTTTTTGGTTATCACTTCATGGAAGGTTGACAAAGATTATAGCATCCGGTTTTCAAGCAAAGATGTAACTGGTGTTTTTGAAAAATTCAATGCAACGATTGTCTTTGATGAAACTAAATTGCAGGCTTCTTATTTCAATCTGCAGATAGATGCCGCTTCTCTCAATACGGGCATTGATCTGCAAACCGAGGATGTCAAAAGCCATGAATGGTTTGATGTGGTGAAATACCCGGAAATAAAATTCACCTCTTCAAAAATAGATACCGCAGGCAAAGCTTATATAGTAACAGGGACAATGGATCTGCATGGTATCAAAAAAGAGATCAGCATTCCTTTTTCATTTGAAAAAAATGGAAACGATAAAGGAATTTTTTCGGCCAGCTTCATCATCAACCGCAACGATTATAAAATTGGCCCGCCCGGTGGAGGAATAGCGCAAGAGATCAAAGTGGAGGTAAAGGTGCCGGTGATAAAGAAATAGTCTTTTCAAGTTGGTTTGTGTGTGGCTTAAGAAACCACTTTTTCATTACCATGGCTTCCTTTTCCACTCCTTGTCAGTATTTCTATTTGTTGCATTTACATGATTTGTTGAACCATTTGCTTACTACCTGAACCGAAGATGATGGTATCCAATTTGGTTAAAGAATGTTACTATCAATTTTTAATCAGGGGTTGTTCGTCCCGGTGGCAT
>CAMLEX010000622.1 GCA_946479055.1 uncultured Bacteroidota bacterium
GCAGGTGTATGAAGGGAAGCCACAGCCGCAACTATCATTATTTTGAATCCTCCGACCTCGTGTGTCCTTAATAATTGAGCCTCACCGGCGTGTGTCCCCGTTTGGCCTTAGTGTTTCTAATATAAAAAAATCTTGAACAGTTATGGTTTAGTTTGCAACTAACCATTAACCTCAAAGAAGTAGTCATACCCTGGCATCAGCGGTCTTGCATTATTATAAATTTGTGAAGCAATTTTAAAAATCGCCTTCGCCTGGCGATTTTTAAAGCAAATACTTTTCAAGATTCTTTTTGAAGTAGGCCGCACTATCCGTAATACTTTGCATCGGATTCTTAGCAAAATTACCGCCCTGCTCAATATAATAGTACTGGAGGCCTGCACGGGATGCTTCCGGCAGTATAACCCTAAAATCAATAGAGCCATTACCCAATTCCGAATAGTCGCGGCTTATTTTGTCCATATCTTTTATATGCCACATCACGAAACGTCCTGGCTGCAGGCGGAATAATTCAGAAGGACTTAGTTTCGATGAATGCATGATCCAGTAAAGGTCCATCTGCAGTTTAACCAAAGCAGGGTCTGTTTCCTGCAAGATAATATTGTAGCCATTCTCACCGCCATGATCAATAAATTCAAAATCATGGTTGTGATAAGCAAAGCCCAGTCCTGCCTTGTTGACCCGCTCACCAATGGCATTCAGCTTTCCCGTTAGCAACCGGAAATTTTCCAGGGTTCTGAAAGCAGGATCCAGCCAGGGCCAGGTAATATAACGCTGTCCCAATGCATCCGCGCCTTCTATACATTGGTCAACATAGCGCATCATGGCATCTGCGGGCTTATCGAAATACCTGGTAAAATCGTAATGGCCGCTGGTAGTGATCATATTGTTCTCCGCGAGAAGTTGTTTAAACGCTGAAGCTTTTAATCCATAATATTGGCCCTGCTGCGGATCGTAGCCATACGTCTCGCAATCTTCATACCCGATAGCGGCGATCTTTTTTATAGTACCAGCGACATCCTTTGACAAGGGCTCATGTATCGTGAAGAGTTGTAATCCCATTTTATACTTTGCAGCCGAAACATTGGTAAAGCCGTGGAGAGCAAGAAAGGATGCAGACGCCATGGATGTTGATTGTATTATAAAATCCCTTCGATTAATGAATTTCTTCTTTGACATGTATGTTGACTTTAATCAGTGTAATATATTTTAAATACGCAGGTTTACAAATTAAATGCCTAAAGTCCCCTGATTTCTCCTGAGTGTTGTTCACTAAATAAAAAATGTAGGACAGTTATTATTTAGTTTGCAACAATCATCAACCTCAAAGAAGTTGTACAGCCTTTCGGCTTACTCAAGCTTGGAAGAATGATATGAATGCTGTAAATAATTCCCGTATTCTTATTTGGCTATCATTATTTATCAATTCATAAATGCTTTAGCAGTAAGGATTTCGCAGAATTCTTTCCTCCGTGAACATGTATAAACCGGGCGTAAATTGATTTCAATAGGGAAGGGGCCTGTTGTAATATTGCGTCAGAGTTGCTTACATAAGCAACCAACTTATAAAAATTAAAAACAATGACAAAAATCCTGGCTATTATCAGAAAGATGTTTGAAGGTATGGCTCATCCTATGCCATAGGCATTGCCTTTGAATCTTTCACATTTATTAACCATCACAGTCTGCTTTGTACACGATGAACAATTCAGAATATGATTAAACTTATCAATTATGTATTTAAATATTAATGAAACAGTAAAAGAGAATAAGTTAGAAAAATCTAACACTTCATACAAATTATATAACCTTCTTTTCAGTGGGAAGATCACCATACAAGAATATTTTCAGACCCTGCGAACTTTAAAAGACAATAAAGAAAATAACTAAGCTTTTTAGAAAGTAACGACAGTATTAAGCGGTCTGAAAAATAAAAACAGGTTTGTTTTTCCTTGCCGGGTCTTCCCTTGCCTTGGTTAGCGTCTGTAATAAATGAGATTTACAAGGCATCGGCTCAGCAATATCTTAACATCGTCAAAGGACCAACAACCTAGCCATTATATAAAATTACTTCAACTGCGGAACGTCAACCCGCCGGCCAGGCAAAAAACGAAGCTTAATCTTTTCTTCACCTCTTTTTACAACAATGGTTGCAGTATCGGACGGCTGTTGCGTAACGCTATAGCCAACCAATACATCCCCGACCTGCAGCCCCGCTTGTTCAACATTAGCTCCTTCAGTAACAGATACAATACGTGCATTCATGGCAAGTGTTCCTTTATCGCTGGTAAAACCCAGGTCAAAAACATCAAATGGTAACAACATTACGCTGCCGGAAACTAGTTCCCAATCGGGTATGGAAATAAATTTGCCATTGGTTATAAAGCGTTCGAGCACGGAGAAATAATCTTTCCCTGTAGCTTTTTGCAGGAGTTCCAAAAGCCAATCCTGCGAAAAAATTCTTTTATGCTGTCTGGCGCCGCTAAGCATCTGCTGTAGTATCATTTTTAAAGATGAGTTTCCCTTTGAATAAAACTTTATTGATTCATCTAAATAAAATGCAAAGATCAATCCTCTTTGGTAAGGTAGTTTATTCATTTCATAAGAAGACCAGTATTCCTGTTGCAACTTTTCATTCGGCCATTGATGGGCACTATCGCTGTAGTAGGCAGCAAAAATGTTATTGATGCTCTTCTTAAAGTCCTGTCGATTGAAGAGGCCACCTTCCAGCATTACCAGGTGTGTAAAATAATCGGTAAAGCCTTCATGAAACCATTTGAAAGCATTCTCCGGTTCCGCCTGCTTTAAAATATGGCCGAACCAATGGTGCATAAGTTCATGGTTGTATAAATAAACCATGTCACCCAAACCAAATGCCTTACTGTTTGTGCCAACAGTAACAAAGGTATTTGTTAGGCCTCTGCCGTTAATACTTTTGTCGGCATCCGAATAATACTTCATAGGTACCAGGGCGATCGTATAGCGGTCAACATCATGGTCATTCCAATAAGCCCGTTGGGAGACCACCGTTCTTTTAATGATGTCAAACACCTGTTCATCGCTAAAGCTCCACTGTCCGCGAATGGCGAAAAACAGCGGTCTTTTATCAATATCCAGTTTATGGATGCGGATATCGCCGCCCATATAAATAGCATCCCGGAAATTACTCAATGACGCACTAAACCTTTGGTTGACTTTATTAACTTCAAAACTGTTCAGGTAAGTCCACCCGGCGGGAAAGTCTTTCCATTTTAACCTAATATCATAAACTGCCGCACTGCTATCCTGGGGGACGGTCCATAAAGAACTTCCCAGCAGGTAAAAATATTTATCCGTAAGCATCTGCACATACACTTCATCAAGTGTAGGCAGGCTGTCCTGTAATGCATTTTCAATAGTGTACCTGACCGTCAGATCAGCTCCGGGCTTATGTTCAATTAAATAAAGACTGGAATCGCCCATCACTCTTTGATGTTTCCCGCTATTTGTTACTTTGACAACAGCAAAATGATCCTGGGGACGGTAAAGTCCCGTTTCAAAAGGTATGGAAAGGATGGTTCTTCCTGCGGCATTGCCCTTAAACTTCATTTCTATCAAAAATGTGCGATAATCGCCTTTCGTTAAAGGCGAGACTGTATAAGTAATTGTTGGAC
>CAMLEX010000623.1 GCA_946479055.1 uncultured Bacteroidota bacterium
CTGGTATCACCGACCCGTAATGTTGCATTTGGATTGGTAGCAGGTAACCCAGCCAGGTCAGTGCTGCTGCCATAAGTTGCATAATAGGCATCTACTTCCGCCTGGTTTTGAAAGTAACCATCAGTTTTATAAACAAACCATGGTTGGAATGCATAACCATTTACGATCCCATTTTTCCCTGCTCCGTAATTATCTGCGCCTTGTACGCCGGTTACTAAAGTTTTAGTATTGCTGATATTGAACGAAATATTATAAGAAAGTTCTTTCGTATTATCCTTCCAGCCAATAATGGCTTCCCAACCTTTCGTGTTAAAATGACCGCTATTGGTTCTAGGCGCTCTAGCTCCTAACACATCAGGGTAAATTACCTGAGATAACATACCAATATTGTCTTTCTCAAATAAATCGAAGGTTGCTGAAAGACGGTTATTTAACAATGCCAAGTCAACACCAATATTTTTTTGCTCTACCCTTTCCCATGTTCTTAGATTAGTTATTAATCCATTATTTTGCAGGCTCGATAATGGCTGTTGGGAAGCCGGCAAACCCAAAACAGCAGAGCCGGGATTTATCAGAGAAATATACTCGAAGTCAGCAAGGCCAGCATCATTACCGGAGCTGCCATAACTAGCTCTTATTTTACCAAAATTCACGATTGAAGTAATGCCCTGTAAAAAATCTTCTTTGGTAAACACCCACCCTACAGAAGCGCCGCCAAAGTTTTTAAACTTAAATCCTGTTGCAAACCTGGAGTTACCATCTCTTCTACCCATCAATTCTACCAAATACTTTTCTGCATAGTTATAGTTAGCTCTTGCTATATATGAATAATACCCATTTTGGGACTTAGACCCGTCGTTTGATTGCGCTGCGGCTGAAGCCAAGCTTATATCCTGAACTCCCAAATTTTCGAACCCGATACGTGTTGCCGAAACCCATTGATACCTGTTCTTTTCGGCATTTATACCTGCCACTGCCGATATATTATGTACGCCTTTAATCGTTTTATTATAGCGCAGCAATGCCGAATAATACTGATAAAAGCTTGTCCATGCATACGTATTATACCTATTATTCGTACCTCCGGTACCATTGCCAACTCCGGTTTGCTTGCCATACCAATTATATACCGGCACCTGCAATACATATTTTTCCTGGTTGAATCTTTCATTTTGTACTGAAGCCAAACCTTCAAGAGCCAGATCTTTATAAATCTGGTAGGTGGCTTTTAAATCAACTCTTCCTGTAAGCGAATTTTTATTGTCTCTGCCGCCATCAGTGGTCATTGCTGCAGCGTTTCTGTTGGCACCACCGTCAACTCCATTAAAACAGGCAAACCATTGACCAAAGGGATTTTTAGCAGGGAAGAATGGCATATCATATCCATAAAGGGTATTATCAAGTCCGACAGAAGGTGAACTTGTTTTAGCATTAACCAAACTGATGCTGGATTCCATTTTCAATTTCTCCGACAGTTTGTAATCATAGTTAAACCGGGCATTGTATTGCTTCTGCCCGTCATAAGCCGTTGCCAGGTTGCCCTTGTTGTCAGCAAAACCAAAAGATAACCGGTACGCAGATCTGTCGTTACTGTTTGAAATGCTTAAGTTGTGCTGATGAGAATAACGGCGGGCAAACATCTCTTCAATCCTGTTGGCATTGAAAATAAAATAATCTATACCAAAAAGGGGATAAGCTCCTTCATAACCCTGCTGCATCTTCAGCATATTGTCTTTATTTCCCCATACCCACCAGTTGGGTACTGTTTCTTCTTTATTTGCTTCAAGCCACATGGTGGCATATTGCTGCATATTGGGCGAATAACCGATAATGCCATTGGTAGTAAACCGCAGGTTGCTGGCGTAGTCAACTTTTACTTTTCCTTTTCCGCGTTTGGTGGTAACCAAAATCACACCATTAGCAGCACGTGCACCATAAATGGAAGAAGCACCATCTTTTATCACTGAAATCGTTTCAATATCATCACTATTCATATTTAGAAATGAATAGGAATTTAATGCAGGTACGCCGTCAATTATAACTAAAGGAGAACCTCCGTTTGCAGAAGTGGCACCACGAATTTTAAAAGCCAACCCTTCATTACCGGGTCTTGGAGAATTGCGGGTAACTACTAAACCAGGAGAGGCGCCCTGCAGAGCCAAACCGATATTCGTTACGGCACGGCTTTCAAAAGTCTTAGCTGTTATCTGTTCAACAGCGCCTGTTAGGGTTGCTTTCTTTTGCTTTGAATAACCTACCACTATCACTTCGCCCAAATCCTTTTCTTTAAGTGATAAATTAACTACCAAAGCTCCCTTGGTCCTGGAGGGTTTTATTTCCAGTTCCTGGTAACTTACTGACCCTATTTCAAGAACAGCACCATCGGTTGCTTCAATGGTGAATGTTCCATCGGCATCGGTGGTTGTACCCTTCGTACTGCCCTTTACCTTAACCGTAGCTCCTGCAAGAGGCTCTTTGGTATCGGCGTTTACCACCTTTCCGGTTACTGTTTTTGTTTGTGCAAAAGAAGAATAGCTGAAAAAAGCCATAAAGAAAAGCAGCAGTGCAGACACAGCCAACATTCTTCTTTGCAAGCGAATAAAATTTCTCATACCGCAAGTTTTTGTTTTTAAATTTTTGTTACAGAGCGTTTAATTTTTAATTCATAGGGGTTCGGATCAGGCAAAAGAGCTCCTGCTTCGATTCTCATCGAATTTTTTTTCTACTGTTCAATATGTAACCTGGCTATTGTTCTACTACATTCCTTCGCAGCGAGGACTCCCTTATCACTAGTTTTGTTGGTAGTCGGATCGTTGTATTTTTGGTTTTCCTGTTTTCATCCTTTATGCAAAGCATCAGTTGTTCCATCACCTTCGCCGACATCTCTTCAACGGGTTGCGCCACAGCAGTAACAGAAGGTGAGAACAGTGAAAAATGTGTATTGTCATCAAAGCCGATCACAGCAATATTGCCGGGTATTGTAAGATTCAAATCCTTTAACGCCTGCAGGCCAGCAATAGCGAGATAGTTGGTCGCAAATAAAATGGAATCAAGACCTGGATATTTTTTCACAAATGCTTTAACCTGTTCTACTATCTTATCATGCTTATCAAGAGCAGTGTCATAGGGTACTCTTTGAATAAACTGCGGGAGTGCATTTTCCGAGGTTGCACGTAAATAACCATTCAACCTTTCCTGCATTTGCACCTGCGCTGAATCGAGGGTCACAAAACCAATACTTCTATAACCATTTTCTACAAAATGCTGTATCGCCTGGTAAGCTCCGCCGGAATTGTCAACAATAATATTATGAGTGGGTAATTCAGGAAAATACCTGTCGAAAAGGACCACGGGAAAATTGTCATCTACAAGTTGCTGAATTTCTTCTTCGATGCCCGGAGACGGAGCTATGATATAACCATCTACCTGCCTTTCCCTAAAAACTTTGATCAAATCCCTGGCACGGATTGTATCATTCTCTGTACTTGAATTAAATATTTTATATCCCAGCTTGTAAGCATTTTCCTCTACAACTCTTGCAATGCTGGAGAAAAAAGGATCGGAAATATCTTCCACCAGCATACCAATGATCTTTGTTTTACCGGTGCGCAGGCTTTTGGCCACCATATTGGTCTGATAACCTGT
>CAMLEX010000624.1 GCA_946479055.1 uncultured Bacteroidota bacterium
TTAAAACTTAGAACTTAAAACTCGTTAGTTCAGCATGGCATTTAACTGGCAAACTTTCCGGACAAGATCATTAACGGCTATCATTTTTGTAGTAGTAATGCTGGCAGGGCTGTTGTGGAATCAATGGAGTTTTTTGGTGTTGTTTTCTGTTATTCATTTTGGTTGCTGGTGGGAGTATCTGCGGTTGATGGAGAAAATTCATACTACTACGTACCATATTTACACTAAACTCGGGTTGACGTTGATAGGCTATGGCTTGATGCTGTGGTTTTGCGGACCTGCTTATAATCTTGCCGGGTATGTCTTGAAAGACAATTTTTCATTGCCTGTATCAGGAGCGGGGTTTATTTTATTGATCACAGGAATTTTTCAAAAAAATAAAGTTGAATTAAAGTCGTTTGGCGCTGCCGCATTGGGGTTGTTATATATTTCATTGAGTTGGGGATTGATGATGAATATATTTGGAATAGAAACAAAAAATCCAATCCTTTATAAAGATTCCACAGGTTACCTGATCTATTTTCCCTTGATAGTGATTGGCTGCATGTGGATCAATGATACTATGGCATATATAGTTGGATCGTTAATAGGGAAAACTCCGCTTTCCAAAATTTCTCCAAAAAAAACATGGGAGGGTACTATTGGAGGTATTGTTCTTTCAGCCTTAATCATGGGTTATGTTGGGTTTGTTTTTGATGAGTGGTTTGTATTTGGGAAGCAATTAAGTTCCTGGATTATTCTTGCATCAATTGCCGTTATTACTGGCACTTTCGGCGACCTTCTTGAATCCAAACTAAAACGCATGGCAGGTGTAAAGGATAGTGGCAATATTATGCCAGGGCATGGCGGCTTTCTTGATAGATTTGATTCTTTAATATTAGCAACTCCTTTTGTTTGGTTATATGTAATTTTTCTTATGAGATAGAGAGATCCCTCCCGATCTCCCCATGGAGGAGGCCACCAGCAGACAGCCCATGCTCATCGAAAATTCCTTTTCTTGTTCAGCAAGTCTTGATTATTATAGTATCAACGCATTCCCACATTTCTCACACTCTCACATTTCCACATTCCTTCCATCATTCACTATATTTGCAGCTCAATTTTCAACCTAATGACTATCCATAAAGAAGGATACCCTACCCTCGCCTTGAGTGCAATTATTTTGGGCGTTATCAATTTGCTTTCATTTTATCTTTTAAGTTTTGATTATCCGGTCATAACTGCAATCATTTTTATAACAACACTTGGCTTATTTATTTTCCTGATCTCTTTTTTCCGTGTTCCCAAAAGAGTGCATACCGTAAATGAAAATGCCATTGTGGCCCCCGCTGATGGCAAAGTGGTAGTAATAGAAGAAGTACAAGCCGATGAATATTTTACTGACCGCCGGATACAGGTTTCTATTTTTATGAGTCCGTTGAATGTGCATGTTAACCGCAACCCGATCGGCGGCGAAGTAGCCTATAGTCAATATCATAAAGGGAAATACCTGGTAGCATGGCATCCTAAATCATCTACAGAAAATGAACGTCATAGTGTTGTTTACCGTAAAGACGGAAAAGAAATTCTGGTAAAACAAATTGCTGGTGCATTGGCAAAACGGATCGTCAATTATTTGCAGGCCGGTCAAAAAGTAAAGCAGGCAGAAGAAATGGGTTTTATTAAATTCGGTTCAAGAGTTGACTTATTGCTTCCATTGGATGCCAAAATAAATGTAAAGATTGGTGATAAGCCGCAAGGTGGGGTAACGGTGATTGCGGAATGGTAAGAATCCTCTAAATCTCCCTAAAGGAAGGCTTACAATACAGCCCCTCACTAGTTGGGTTGCTTTGCTTTATTTAGAACTCAAAAACTGGTAGCCTTTACCGTAGGCTAATCCTACCCTTCGTTATATTTCTTACAGATTAAATAGCTTAAATGTTTCTTTTGTGATGATCTTACAATTTTCAGCGAGATCTTCCAACGAGCAACCGATCATCTGCATATTTACAGGCAGGCCATTTTTTGTTTCCATCAGGTCAAGCTGAAGAATGCTTTTTTCGTCGACATTGCTTCTTCTTTTAAGCTGGTTGAAAATATCGGTGGCGCATTTTTTATTGTTACCAATAAAAAACTTACCGAAATTTTCATATCCATTACAGGTTCTCAAATTCAGGACAATATAAAATGTTGTCTGCTCCATATTGATGAGGCAAGCAATGAAAATACCAAACTTATAAAAAGTTATTTTTTAGAACAATTTTTTTTAAATCGTTTTTTTACAGCGATAGATAATTTTATATTGCTGGCAGCCTGGTTTAGAATTTTCAGTCTTTTTTTCTGATGGTTGTTTAATGGCTGGCTTTTTTGCTCCCAGTGTGAAAGGAATACCTATTCTCATATTCCAGCCCGAAACTTTGGATTGTAATTGAGTGGTTAAAGTCTTGGTACCAATGACTGTAGAAATAGTTTGATTATCCAGGTTGCCAATTCCTTTGAAATAATTTACGCTCAAAGTAAATAAGCGGTTGTTGTTTTTTCCGAATTCAAAACCCATCCCCGTCATCAATGCAGTGTTCCAGTTTCCTGCACGGTATTCATAAGTGGTTTGACCGCTTTGTGTTTTTGTAATTACATCTGTTTTAACGGCTGGAATAAATCCCATTCCTACCTGCGGTTGCATTCGAACCCATGAACCTTGATTAATACCGGCTTTTTTTAGCCTATCGGTATTAGACGAACGGCGGGGTTCTGCTTTGTTTTTCATACAATGGCTCCTGTAAGAATAAGAACCGCAGCTTTTTTTCTCTGCAATTTTATTTTCAACCGGTTTATCCGCTTTACTGCTTTGCTTCTTAAAAAAGATCGGTTTGCTGCTGAACTGATACCCACCTTCAAATCTCAATTGCATATCGCCGGTAGTAGTTTTGTAATTAGTCATTCCATCTTCAGGATTAGTAAACTGGAATGGAACTATAGAACGACTACTGGCTGCACCCAGGAAAAATCCATGCCCCGGCTTGGATCTGTAAGCAAACTGTAAACCTACCTGCGGAGAAAAAACTACGCCGACAGGTGAAAAAGATGAAGAATTGTTGTAACGAATTGTTGTTTTGGAATTTTCAAAGCCTACTTGTGGAAGCAAACTGAATTTTTGAGCTTTCGCTGCATAACCGAACGCAACGAAAGAAATGAGTGTTAACGCTGCTGTTCTCATAACAAAGGTTTTAGTATGCTAAAAGTTAGCAAATTTAAAGACTGAAAAAAAATTTAATACAGCAGTGGTATTGTGCCAAATCCGGAAGCTATTAATTACGCTATAACAACCAGTTCTCTTGCTCGTGTGCGTGATCAAAAAAAATTCCCCGGAATTTTAACTGATGTTAATTAAGGTTTGATTTAAAATTCCTTAGTAATTCTTCAGGAAAAGGCCAGGCCCAGGCTTGTGGCAATATTTTTGGAAATATGCCCATCTTTGTCGAGCCTGGGATTAAAAATGGTTACACTTATTCCAGTCATTCTTCCCGTTAATAATAAGTTTTTTATCAGATACTCTACCTGGTCAAACAGGAGTCCACCGGGGATACGATAATCAACTGCGGGATTTATTTCGTCCGACAATACATCTGTATCAAAATGGATCCAAAAGCCGTCTACTTTTATTG
>CAMLEX010000625.1 GCA_946479055.1 uncultured Bacteroidota bacterium
AGTAGGTGTAAGCTGGAAACAAGCTACTGATTTCTGCTTGTGGAGAAGCGACCGTGTGAATGAAGGTATCCTTTTAGAGAAAGGATATATCAATAAACAAGGTTTACAAGGGCAACAGGGAAGTAATAATTTTACTACAAAATCTTATTTGCTTGATCTGTACCAAACAGCTCCTGGCAAAACCGCTACCTCTAAAAAGAATCCTTTACAAACTCCGCAAGGACAGCCCCGTACAAAGGTTTCGATGGAAGATGGCTTGCTGATGCCTAATTACCGTCTGCCCTTTGAAGCAGAATGGGAATATGCGGCTTATGGTCTTATTGATCAAAACCCAAGACCTAGTACAAAAGAAGGAAAGCGTGGAGAAGAGCTTCAAACCAACAAACAAATATATCCCTGGTCACAAAATGTAAATGGTCTTCGTGATACACGTCGTGGAAGCTGGCAGGGTCAGTTCCTGGCTAACTTCAAACGTGGATCAGGCGATAATGCCGGTGTTGCCGGAGGTTTGAATGACCGTGCTTTCTATACAGCAGATGTAAAATCGTTCTACCCCAATGGTTTTGGTCTTTATAATATGGCCGGCAATGTAAGCGAGTGGGTTCAGGATGTATACAGGCCGCTTTCTTCTATGGACTTTGATGATATGCCAGCACCTTTCCGTGGTAATAAATATGAGAAATTATATAAAAATGAAAACGGTGAAGCTGAGATTAATGATACAACCGGCCGTGTAAGAATGGTAGCTGTTACAGATGAAGAAAGCAAGAGTCGCCGTAACTATCAAAGAGGTAATGTGATCAACTATTTAGATGGTGATACTGCATCTATGGCTAGTTATGGTTATGGTGCTACTACATTGGTAAGTGATAAATCAAGAGTTTATAAAGGTGGTAGCTGGAATGACAGAGCTTATTGGTTAAGCCCCGGTACCCGCCGTTATCTTGAAGAAGAGCAAGCATTGAGCACACTTGGTTTCCGTTGTGCAATGGATCGGATGGGAAGCCCTGAAGGAAATGGCCGTAAAGTGGGTCAGCATTTCCCAACAAAAAGACAGAAAAAATAATTTTTTGATAACCCTAAAAAACCCTTCGCTAAAACGAAGGGTTTTTTATTGCTGAAACCCGTAAGGATTTGCAACTTATTTTTGCCATATGCAAATTGAACAACTCTATAGCATTTATCAGCAATATCCATCCGTTCAAACGGATACAAGAAAATTAAAAACAGGTGATATTTTCTTTGCTTTAAAAGGTGGCAACTTTAATGGTAATCAGTTTGCCAAACAAGCCATTGAGACAGGCGCAGCCTATGCAGTGATTGATGAAAAAGAATTTGAGATTTCGGGCAAAACTATTTTGGTTGATGATGTATTGACGAGTCTGCAGCAATTAGCCAAACATCACCGCCAGCAATTCACTATACCTTTTATTGCTATTACCGGCAGTAATGGAAAGACGACTACCAAAGAATTGATCCACGCTGTTCTTTCCACAACTTATAAAACTTATACTACCGAAGGAAATCTCAATAATCATATCGGCGTTCCGCTTACTATTTTAAAAATAAAAAGCGATGCCGAAATGGCTGTTATAGAAATGGGTGCTAACCACCTGGGAGAAATTGCTTCTTATTGCAGTTTTACTTTACCAACACATGGTATTATCACAAACATAGGTAAAGCACACCTGGAGGGGTTTGGAAATTTGGAAGGTGTAAAAAAGGCAAAAGGAGAATTGTTTGATTTCTTACGTGGCGAACCACATGCTTTTGCTTTTGTAATGTGGGATTATGAATATTTAAAAGAAATGAGTAAAGGCATCAGTGGCATCATAAAATATGGAACGCAAGCGGACGCACATATTACAGGACAGGTGAAAAAAAATGAACCTTATCTTGAAATAGAAATAACACAGGGCCTGGATGATCCATTTATCCAAACTCATCTTGTCGGGGATTATAATTTACCCAATATTTTAGCAGCCGTTACTGTGGGCAAAACATTTAAAGTACAGGAAGAAAAAATAAAATCGGCAATTGAATATTATGAACCCACTAACAGCCGGTCACAATTACTTGAAAAAGACTCTAACAAAATCATATTGGATGCTTATAACGCCAATCCCAGCAGTATGAAATTGGCAGTAGAAAATTTTGCCAAATTACATACTTCTGATAAAGTATTAATCCTGGGTGCTATGGCTGAGTTGGGTGAAGAAAGTTTGAATGAACACACAGCCATTGTTGATCTTATAAAACAAAACAATTGGAAAAGTGTAGCATTGGTAGGCGGCGACTTTTTAAAAATTGATCATCCTTTTTTAAAATTCGAAAATGCATTACAGGCAAAAGAATGGTTTCTGCAGCAAAACTTCGAAGACACTCATCTATTGATCAAAGGCAGCAGGAGCATGCAGATGGAAAAAGTAATACAAGACTAAGTTTACTATATGAACTGGAAACAACTTTTTCCCCAATTTGAGGAAGAACTGATCGCTATCATTGAAAAAGAAGCCATTGAAAAAAACTTCAAGGCGGGTGAAGTGATCCTGCGTACAGGTCAGTATATTAAATCAACAGTATTGGTATTGACAGGACGTATTAAGATTTACCGGGAAAATGAAGATGGTGGTGAATTTCTGATCTACTATCTCGGTTCTGGTGAAGCTTGTGCAGTTTCCATGATCTGTACTCTCCAATCCCGTTCAAGCGAAATAATGGCGCAGGCAGAAGAAGATACTGATGTATTGATGTTACCCGTACAACTGATGGATGAACTAATGAATAAATATAAAAGCTGGAACCAGTTCGTTATTCAAACGTATCGAAACAGGTTTGATGAATTGCTAAATGTCGTTGACCATATCGCTTTCCGCAATATGGATGAACGGCTTGAGTTTTACCTGGTTCGTTTTGCAGGTAAGACAGGAAAAAAGAACCTGGATCTTTCCCATCAGCAAATAGCAGACGACTTAAACAGTTCAAGAGAAGTCATCTCACGCCTTTTGAAGAAGATGGAACAACAGAACCGTTTGAAACTGCATCGCAATATGATTGAACTGCTGTAATCAAACCGCTATTGTAATTTTTGTCACAGTTTGAAAAATTGTAAGCCCGTAATCTTGCAAAAAAAGACATGGAAATTCTCGGCTACATAGCATCTGTACTGATCGGCGTTTCTTTGGGAATGGTAGGCAGCGGAGGTTCTATACTTACAGTTCCTGTATTGGTTTATTTAATGCATATAAATCCTCTGCTGGCTACTACCAGTTCACTTTTTATTGTTGGTGTTACCAGCCTGGCAGGCGGGTTAAGAGCTTATTCAAAAAAACTGGTTGATTTTAAAGCAGTGACGGAATTTGGTATTCCTTCTATTTTTTCCATCTTCATCACCCGGCATTATCTTTTACCTGCAATGCCTGATCAACTTTTTAGTATTGGTAAAATAGTTGTATCAAAAGACATGTTCCTGATGGTAATATTCGCTATACTGATGCTGGCCGCCGCTATTACGATGATACGAAATCACAATGAGGAAGATATTATAAATACAAAAAACAAGGATGCCGGAAACCACGCTTTACCATTGATTTTACTGGGGCTCATCGTAGGCGTTATTACAGGTTTGCTAGGCGCAGGCGG
>CAMLEX010000626.1 GCA_946479055.1 uncultured Bacteroidota bacterium
TGCCGATACGGTGGCAGCTGCAAAAAATCTTGATGCTGGAAAAATTATTAAGGAGCTTATTGCCCCATTGATCAAAGGCGGCGGTGGTGGACAAAAAACGTTAGCGACAGCAGGTGGACAAGAGGCAGGGAATCTGAGACAAGTAATTGAAGTAATAAAGAAATTATTGTAAAATTCAGTAAGGGAACTTTTTGCCTTTTCGCTTTTCAGCGCTTTCGTAGTTCCGTAACTCCATATATATCATGAGAACGTAAACAATCACAATTACACATAGAACTATACAGCAGATGGATAGAATTTTCAACATAGGGTGGTAGTACAGTTCGTTTGGTGACGATGTAAATATGCTGCTTTATTTGCAGATTTCCGCATATTGGAATACCGAAAAACACTTAGTAAAACTACGTCTAAAATTAAATTCTTGCCTCCAGGAATAGCATTTCGGGGAGCATGAAAACGGGAATTTTAATAAGGGCTTGAGCCAGGAAAAGAACTGATTATTTAGGCCAGAGAGGTATCCACTTTCAAAGTATTGGCTATCTGTTTTATATATCCTTTTATCCCGTAAAATAACCCTTTAATTAATTCGGCGTATTTAACATTTCCGAAACACTTCGTATTTCAGGAAATGTATTTATATTTGATCTACGAAAATTAACGTAGATGATTTTAAATAAAAAAATATCAACGAAGCCCTAAAACTAAAAGCGATGATTTGCCCCAGCGGATCACGAATATCAGAACTAAAAACAATAAAATAAACATATGAAACAGGTCATTAAACAATTTTCCTTCATTATTCTGGCTGCAGCATTGATTGCTCCGGCTTCATTGCTGGCGCAGAAAGAGAATAAAGAAAAAGAGGTAAAAGAGAAAAAAGAAGCTGAACAGATCATCATTACCCGTAAAGGCAATAAAGATGAAAAAATTGTTGTAGAAATTAACGATGATAAGGTAATAGTAAATGGAAAAGAAATAAAAGACGATAAGGACGGAGATATA
Source organism: uncultured Bacteroidota bacterium (assembly GCA_946479055.1). The sequence goes on from CAMLEX010000626.1 coordinate 1,003, forward strand.
ACCGTGCGTCGCCATAAAATAAAAGATGTATGGGCATTTGGCGGAGATGGACTACCCGGAAACTGGGACGATGATGAGCATATGAAAATGTTTAACATGGATGAAAACCGTGCTATGCTTGGCGTTTCAACTGACCAGGCTGATAACGGGGCAGAAATACAAAGCGTAACTGATGAAAGTGCTGCGGAAAAAGCCGGATTGAAGAAAGGGGATATTATCACAAAAATTGACGACAAAAAAATTGAAACTCCTGACGATCTGACTGAAGCCATTCAGAATCATAAACCCGGGGACAAAGTAAGCATCACCTACCTGCGTGATAAAAAAGAACAGAAAGCAACCGCAGAACTAGGTAAATGGAAAGGCAGCAGAAGCTTTACGCTTGGAAATAACCAGAATTTTAATATGGACTTTGAACGTATAATGCCCAAGATTCAATCCATACCCCGCATCACAGCTCCTTATGGACAAAACTGGAGTTGGTCGGGCGGAGGTCCGAAATTAGGCATATCAGTTCAGGATACTGAAGATGGAAAAGGTGTGAATGTAATTGAAGTAGATGAGGATGGTAATGCAGCCAAAGCTGGTATTAAAGAGGATGATGTAATCACTGAAGTGGATGGAAAGGCGATAAACAGTGCTGATGAAATAGCTAAGCTGATGAAAGAAAGCAAGGAAAAGGTTTCAGTAAAAGTAAAATTGCTAAGAAAAGGGAAAACCGAGACCGTAGAAGTGAAAATACCACGTAAGTTGAAAACAGCCGATCTTTAATAAAAAATAAAGCAGGTATAGAAACCCTTTCCGGCTTCGGAAGGGGTTTCCTTTTTTTATAACAATTCCGCCCGTTAAAATGGATTATTTTTGCTGACTTTTAAAAAATGACGAATCAAGATACATACGAAATAGTAGTTGGGCTCGAAGTACATGCTCAATTGCTGACAAAGAGCAAGTTATTCTGCGGCGATAGTATTGCCTATGGTTCAGAACCAAATACCCAGGTGAGTCCTATTACCCTGGCTCATCCTGGTACACTGCCCAAAATGAATAAAAAAGCAATTGAGTTTGCCATAAAAATGGGCCTTGCCTGTCATTGTGAGATTGAGAGGCAAAATTATTTTGCCCGTAAAAATTATTTCTATCCCGACCTTCCCAAAGGATACCAGGTGTCTCAGCATACAACTCCTATTTGTAAAGAAGGCTTTGTAAAAATAAAAAGTGAAAAGGCTGAAAAAAAGATCCGGCTCAACCGCATTCACATGGAAGAAGATGCGGGAAAAAGCCTGCATGATGTAGATGAGAACAACACTTGTCTTGATTATAATCGGGCCGGCACTCCATTGATAGAAATAGTTAGTGAACCGGATATCCGTAGCAGCGATGAGGCGTATAGTTATTTAACTGAGCTGCGCAAACTGGTGCGTTATTTAGAGGTATGTGATGGCAATATGGAAGAAGGAAGTTTTCGTTGTGACGCTAATGTTTCAGTGCGGAAAAAGGGCGCCACAAAATTGGGTACAAGAGTAGAAGTCAAGAATCTGAACTCGATCCGCAATGTAAAACGGGCTATTGATTTTGAAGCGCAACGATTAATAGATCTTTTGGAAAATGGAGAAACGATCGTTCAGCAAACAAGAAGTTTTGATGCGAATAATGGAACGACTTTCGCCATCCGTGACAAAGAAGATGCAGATGACTACCGGTATTTTGCTGATCCTGATCTTACGCCGTTTCATCTGGAAGATGATTTTATTGAAATGATCCGGCTATCTATTCCTGCCTTGCAGGAAGAAAGGGTTAAAAAATATACTTCGGTTTGGCAGTTGCCGGAATATGATGCGTATGTTCTGACTGATGAAAAAGAAACCGCTGAATATTTTGAAAAAATAGCTGAACAGACTTCTAATTACAAAGCGGCATCCAACTGGATGTTGGGTCCTGTAAAATCCTGGCTAAATGAGAATAATAAGAGCATCAATGAATTTCCTTTAAAGCCTGAGGCTATTGCTAAGTTGATTCAATTGATTGATGCTGGCAAAGTCAGTTTCTCCATTGCTTCGGGTAAATTATTTTCTTATTTATTGAATGATCCCGCTAAAGAACCGGAGCAAATAGCTATAGAACAAAACCTGGTTCAGCAGTCGGATGTTAACAGCCTGGAGCCGATCATTAATGAAGTTTTGGAAAAACATGCAGGCAAAGTATTGGAATATAAAAAAGGCAAGAAAGGGCTGCTATCATTATTTGTGGGCGAGGTAATGAAACGTTCAAAAGGAAAAGCTGACCCAAAAGCCACTAATGAAATTTTATTAGAAAAACTTAAATCATAAAAAAGAACAACACTTTTTACAAGGTTGTTATTTCTTAAACTCTATAAATTATGCGTAGACTGATCGTTGCCTCTATTGCAGCAACAGTGCTGGTGTCCTGTGGTGAGTCATCCTCTGAAAAGAAATTTTTGGTAAGCGGCATTATTTCCAATAACACAGCAAAAATGATTTACCTGGAAAAAATTCCTGCTGCTACTATGCAGCCGATGATTTCGGATTCTGCTGAAATTGGAAAGGATGGGAAATTTTCTTTAAAAGCAGATCCCGGCGAATCGGTTGTGTATAATCTTCGGCTTGATCAAAACAGAT
>CAMLEX010000627.1 GCA_946479055.1 uncultured Bacteroidota bacterium
GTATTCCGGTTCAGACGGCAATAGCTTACCTCTTTACAGAAGTATACAAAGCAAGCAGGCTGATAATGGATTTATCTTCCCGTTAAACCCTAGGCAGCAACGGTAGGAAGATCCGGGAAACGAAATTCAATAGAAGTCGTTTCGGATCTAGGAAGGCTTATATTTAAGCAACCTCCAATTTGCTCTGCTAATGAATTAACGTGTTGTAAATCACTGGCCAATGCAAAACCATTTACAGTTCCCGATTCCTGTATTTCCAGGACAGTTACATGACCATGCTTTCTCGCTGAAAGGCGAATGCAGGTATTCCGCACATTACTGGTTACAATCGAAAGCATGCGATTAATAACAGAAGCTATCCATTGACTATTATTCTCGACAGGAAGATTAGCGGGAATATTGTTCACAAAGAAGCTGTGATTGTTTACTGCAACGGCTAAGTGGTTACCGGTCAGCCGTGTGACCAGATGTTGTAGATTTTCCATTAGATATTATTGCGTTTTGCTATACAAAATCATCGCCAAAGTATGCGACTTTATTAAATAAAATGTTAAAGTGACACTAATTTTTATTAACTCATTTTCAATAACAAAACAACAACATTAAAGCGCCTGAAAAAATAGACCAAAGTATAATTGTACTATAACAATTACTTCCAAACGATTGTAGATTATGAACTACAAAATGTTTGATTGCAAAAGGTTTACATCCTGCTATTTACCAGAGAACTAGAGTTATTCTTTAGTCATTGCTGTTTTGCTCGCTGGCTTTTTTTGGAAACTATATATCAGGTAAACCAAAGCAGGCAGAATAAAAACACTACCTATTAATAGTGCCCGGGCCAATGCATCAATGGTTTTAACATGGGCGCTGTGTTCGATCAAAGAAAGATAGCTCCCATTTTTTAAGCGAATAATATTGGGATAATGAATATATGTAGTAGCAACAAGAATCATGGTCACCTGGAAACCTGCCAATATTCTGAGAAAAGTTGTTTTTCCATTGTATAACAAATACCAGAGCAAAAGAAGGGATAACCCCGCCGCACTAATGGCAGTAAGCCCGACTGCATTTCCGAAGATCCAATCGGGTAAGGGAATATTTTCTCCGTATGCAGCTATAAATACAAGCACCCCGCACAGTAAAGCGGCAATACTCATATGCTGAGCTTTTTTTATAAAATGTCGTTTATACTGTTCATTATCCGTTTCGCCAACCAGGTAAATAGCTGCAAGAAAACCGCAAATGGTTACGGTAAAAAAACCTACAGCCACCGAAAAGAAATTTAACCAACTGAATATATAAGCAGAGAGAAAATCATTTGCCTGGGGATCTATTTGTCCTGATACCGCACTTCCGGCAATAATACCAAGAAACAGAGGTGTAATAAAACTGGATAATGTAAAGATGCGATTGTAGATCAATTGCATATCATCTATCACCGCATCATAATGGCGGAATGTAAAAGCGGTGCCGCGTGCAATAATACCGAGCAGCATGACTACCAATGGAATATGCAGGTGAACCGACATGGTGGTATAAATTGCCGGAAAACCAACAAACAAAATAACAATTGTAATGATGAGCCACATATGATTGGCTTCCCAGATGGGGCCAATAGCCTTGTACATGGCTCTGCGGGTAAGCCGTTCATTTTTCTTTGATGTAAAAAGCTCAATAATCCCTGCCCCAAAATCAGCACCTCCCAGCAAAAGATATAGTAGAATGGCTGTCCACAGGTATATTATCACAACGTACAACATGCTCAGACTTTTATTGTTTTTGAATCAGCAGGCAGATCGTAAAATGTTGGTACCATCTTTATCTGGCGGTACAACATAAAAATGACGATAACAGATAAGGAAATATAAATAGTCGTAAAAAGATAAAAGGAATAAATGATGCCCGGCATCGGCGTTACTGCATCCGCTGTCTTCATAATGCCATAAATAATCCAGGGCTGACGACCAACTTCAGTTACCGTCCATCCCGCTTCTACCGCAATAAAACCCATAGGCGTAGCTACAACAAAAAACTTCAGCAACCATTTACTGCTCAGCCATTTTTTCTTTTTCCATAAGGCTATAAAATAAATAACAGCCAGCAACATCATGAGCATGCCCAGCCCTACCATTATTTGAAAAGCATAATGTGTGATGGCTACAGGCGGGTGATGTGCTTCGGGAATACTGTCTAGTCCTTTTACTTCCGAATTAAAATCTCCATGCGCCATAAAACTTAATAATCCCGGTATCTCCAGTTTATGATCTACTTTCTTATTTTTTTCATCGGGCACACCTCCAATGATCAATGGTGCATTATTTTGTGTATGAAAATGCGCTTCCATAGCCGCCAGTTTCGCCGGTTGACGTTTAGCGACATCTTTAGCGGAATGATCACCACTCAGTGGTTGTAAAATTGCCGCTATGCATGCAAATACGGCTGCAATTGTAAAAGCCTTGCTATGGAAAACAACATTTTTTTTCTTAAAGATCATCAAAGCATGCACACCAGCCACCGCAAATCCCGTAGCAGAAAATGCTGCGATGCACATATGCAGTGCCTGCGAAAACCAGGCATCATTGAACATTGCCTTTATCGGATCAATATTGATATACTCGCCGTTCACATAATCAAAACCAGCAGGACTATTCATCCAGGCATTAGCAGCAACAACCAGTATACCCGATAGCAACCCGCTTACACCAACAACGATACCGGTAAACCAGTGAAACCATTTATTAAAGCGATCCCATCCATAAAGAAAAAAGCCAAGCGCTATCGCTTCAATAAAAAAAGCTGTTCCTTCCAGTGAAAAAGGCATTCCGAAAATGGGGCCTGCATGTTTCATGAATTCCGGCCATAAGAGTCCCAGTTCAAAAGACAATACAGTACCTGACACCGCACCCGTTGCAAAAAAAATAGCTACCCCTTTGCTCCAGGCTTTTGCAATATTTTTATAAACAACATTATTTGTCTTTAACCAATAATAATGTGCAACTGCCATAAAAAAAGGCATCACCATGCCGATACAGGAAAATATAATATGAAAACCTAAGGACAGAGCCATCTGCGACCGTGCAGCGATAAAATCATCCATAGTGACTTATTTTTTTCAATGGGGAAAGTTTTTCAAAGTTAGTTCCTATTTGACGCTGATGGTTATGATTACTTAGATATTTTATGATTTAGCTTAACTGCGGATATAGGTTTTTAAATAACTGTATCAATCAATATATTTCTATTACCTTGCCTGTGTGATTGGGAACGCTGTTGTTTATCAACATTAAAATATTTATGATCGGGTTAGAAGTATCGGTGTCAATCATTGCAATCATAAAAAATCCGCGTTCTTATTCTTTATCTTCGCCATTATGAGTTTATTCGCTACCAGAGGCGCTATCACTATTACCTGTCACAAACGCATTACTCCTTACCTGCTGCAGGAAGTAAAAGAACTTGGATTTGAAGTGGAAGATAGTTTTGTAACCGGTGTACGTTTATTGGGGACTATCAATGATTGCATAAAATTAAATCTGAACCTGCGCTGCGCCAGCCAGGTTTTGTATAGTTTGAAGCAATTTGAAGCAACCGATGCAAATGATATTTATAATAACCTGATCAGCTATCCATGGG
>CAMLEX010000628.1 GCA_946479055.1 uncultured Bacteroidota bacterium
AGCTTAATAAATTTTTGTGGGTGCCCAATAATTTTGTCTCCGTCAAGCAATCGGAAAATATATACCCCCTTTCCTAACTGAAGCAGATTTATTTTACTGCTATTCAATTTTGCTATCCGAATCAACCTGCCAGAGATATCGTGAATAGTATATGAAAAGTCAGAACCAAGCGATAAACTCAATTTGATATTGATTTCATCTTTTGCTGGATTAGGGTATAATAAATAATATGTATTGTTTGTTGATACTCCTATTTTTTCACCATCTAACCGAATATTGTCAAGCGCAATAAAGAAATGAAATGGCATATAGGTACCGGAAGATTCATAATATTGAGTTCCATCATCAAAACTAAACCTGATTCTAAAGTCTTTATTGCTGTATTGATCTACGGGCAGCAAAACTCTTCCGGGAAGACTATCCCATGTATTTATAAAAAATAACGATGAGTGTACGGGTTTGTCATTTATTCTTTCCAAAATAGTAACCCATTGTCTGCCATCATATATTTCTGCTTTAAAATAAGCCTTATTCAGATAAAAAGTTGGGGAGCTATATGCAAGAAAGTTATAATCAAAACTCACAAAAGTATTTTGATGTTTCGAAATATCTAAGACAGGACTTGTAATTGACCTTCCGCCTTTTGCATATTTATTAACATCAAATTGAATTGAATTGTAAGAAAGATAACAAGTGCTATCAAAGGTACCCGAACTTACAGTAACGTTTGGCAAATTAAAAACGTTATACTGCCAGAAAATATCCTGCTTTCCCGGAACAACTCTACGGATCACAGAATCCTTCCAATCCATTGGCATTTGGCAACTATCAAAATTTACCTGTAGCAAATTTTGAAGTTGGGACCTAAAGTCCGGTGCTTTATAATAAATTTTTTGATGGCAGCTTTGATTTGGGTCTTGTGTTTTAAATTCCAGCTTGTGATTATTCCCATCAGCTAAAAGAGTTTTCACCCTTATTACGCCGTTATCCGTATCATAAGAAGATTCTATTTGTTTATTATCAATAAATACAGCAGATGGTTGTTCCGGCCAAACACTTTTTAATTGCAATACCAGATCATAGTTTTTCCCCAATAGTTCTGTATTAACATTATTAATTTGATAAGCGTTTGTATAAAATTGCATACTGGCAAATCGGCTGGTATCTCTATTTGTGCAATCCTTTGAAACCCTGACAAGATATTTTTTGCATACAGATAATCCTGTAAGAATGAAATTGTTTGTGTTCACTTCATGTGACGCTACTTTTTGTATTGGCAGAGAATCGGCCAAATAAAGATCAATCATAAATTTTCCTGTCCCTGCCCAGGACAACTTTACACTATCAGGATGATCAAAAAAAGATAAGCTGAGATTTGAAGGAGCCTCACAGGACGATACATTACAGTCCGTAAAGCAACTTTGATATTTCCAGATAAACTGTTTTATCTCCAAATTTGAACTATAGTTCACCCCTCCAAAATCACTCAATCTTGAAAATCTTGTTGGGTTACTAGGCCCCGCGTTCATAACAAATTTATTTACGGACGCTTTGATTTCGTTGTCGTGTTGGCAACCCATATTATGTCCCATCTCATGTGCCGTCAGTTGGCGCAGGATTGAGCTATTATCGTTGTAATGGCTAAGTATATTATTTCTATATTCAGAACAAATTGCATTAGGGTCAGGATCCCGAATACCGCCACCTGCAATACCAAAAATGCCACTGGTAGAATAAATATTTCTTGATGTCCAATAATTAGTAACATAAAACGAAGGATATAAGGGGCTTTTAAGAAGCCATGCACTTAATTGTTTTAAGAGTGTGCTTCCATAATTAGAATTTTCCAGCACATCACAAGTATTGCAGGTTGAAATAATTGTTTGTATTACCTGAAACTCCAGCCTGTCCTGCCCGGTATCCTCGCTGCTGGTTGTATCAAAATTAAATCCATTATAGAATCCCTGTGCCTGATTCATATTATCAAGCATAAATGTTTCAAGGGCATTTATATCATAGTTAAACTTTTTATACATTCCATAATCAGCCATTAATACGACAGGTATTTTCAAGCAAGTTTCTGATAAAGGATCTCCTAACCCGCCGCCTCTCAAACCTTCAGAATTTTTATTTTTTAATTGATCAATATCTGTAACCCCGCATTTTTCTGTCAATTTAATATCAACATCTTTGGATTCATATATTATAAGCTCATCTTCGTTTGATCTGGCATCATAGACCTTAACAGGTTCCACAAAAAACTCTTTATCATTTGATCTTATTGAGCCTTTTAAAACACCATCTTTTATTGTAAATATTGCATTCCCCTTATTATCTCCAATAATTTTTCCTCTATACAAATAGTTTGGATGTGACGGAATAGTTTGTAAACCTTCTGGTGTTTGTAACTTTAGCTTGTAGCCTGTTGAAACAATTGTTGAAGCTTCCAGTTCAATATCCCAAATCATGTCAGCTCCCAGATTGAGCCGGAATGATTCTTTTGCCGTTCCTTTTGCAAAATCAGCCAACTGGTTAACAGGAAACTGAACTCTCTTATAGGCTTTGAATTGTGTATCCAAAGCTGCCATACGCTTTTGAGCAATAGTAACTGCTTTAAACTCCGGCAGTGTCTTATCCTGGACAAAGCCCTGAACCAGGAAAGAAAAAAATAAGCCGATTAAAATCATCGTTTTTTGTAAAACTTGTTTCATAGGCATCTCACTTTTATTTTCAATTTTATTTCTTATTTGCTTTCTGTGATCTCTTTATTTAGCCGTTCAATTTGTTTTCCTTACCCAGGGAAAGCGAAAAATAGTTCCCTTGTTATAATACCGGAAAATAATTTCAGCAGTGCCCAGGGCATAGATATTCACCATTGCAACACATAGGTTTGAAAAGCTCCTTTTTCTATAACAGCCGGATGATTTTTTTCGGAATGAAAGTTTTCTTCTTTTACCAGCAATACTTTTTGTGTAAGAAGTTTCCCTTTGTTTTGCACGTTATTGCCACGGATAAGTATCTGATCGTTCAAATCTTTAATCATAAACCCCAACCGGTAAAACGCTTTTTCAGCATTTCCCTCTAACCCATAGGCATCAAAGGAGGATACGGCTATAGCATCAATTATGTATTTTGTTTTGCCCTTGAATAGATACAGACCTGAGGAGATTCTTCCAACACCACTATTATTAAAATAGCTGCTTTTTGCCATCAGGATAAGATTATTTTTATTCTTATCAAATTCTTTCACCTGCTTATCATTGATGAACTTGTAAGTTTTTGTTACTTGCCGATAATCAGATACTGCTTTTTTCAAACTGCTATCGAAACTGGGTTTACCTGTAAGAACAACATAAAAATTACCTTCCACTGCTTTGGAAGTATTGAATACGTTGTTGGCATTTACCTGGGTAAGAAGCAGGGTAAGAAAGATGAATACTATTTGAATACTTTTAATTGGTGATTTCATTATTGTGGGATTAATTTTTATTTACTTAAAAAATTTCATTTCATCTATACTTAATAAATATACCCTTATCATTTTCACATATGTACCTGTTTCCAATTCGTGACACGAACCAGGGCTTTCGGCCACTGAACGTGCTCAGGAAAACCGTTTTTTTAATGCCATTATA
>CAMLEX010000629.1 GCA_946479055.1 uncultured Bacteroidota bacterium
GCGTCAAACTTGATATGGCTTTCTCCGCCCAGACCAAATAAGCTGAAAACGCCTACTTTTTTGGTAGGGATATTCAATTTAAAATTTAAGTCCTGGTAATACGGTGTAGCGGAACCAGTACCAACATCTAATCCAAGCTTCTGTATAGTGGCTACCATCGAATAACGATAGTTGACCAGGAAAGATGATTTAGTATCATTGCTTAATGGACCTTCAACTCCAAATTCAAAACCATTAAAACCCATTTGTCCCAGGAACTCATATTTCTCATTGTTGCCATTTCTCATGCGAAGATCGAACACACCAGCTATCGCATTTCCATATTGTGCAGGGAAAGCGCTGGTAATAAAATCTGAATTCTTCAGCGTATTGGTGTTCAGAATTGTCACGGGCCCGCCTGTAGAACCAAGCGTACTATAGTGATTGGGATTGGGTATATCAATTCCTTCCATCCGCCAAAGCACACCCGACGGTGAATTACCACGAATAATGATATCGTTCCTGGCATCATTGCTTCCGCTTACACCGGCAAAATTCTGTGCCATCCGGCTTGGATCATTTCTTGTGCCTGAATAGCGCACCGCTCCATCCACGCTGAATTGCCTGGCACTTACGACAGCGGCTTCATTCAATGCCCTGTTCTTTTGTTTGAAAGATGTTACTGTTACTTCATCCAATTTTCTGATCCTTTCTCTGAGTCGTATTTCCAGTACCACTTCTTTAGAAGATGTGACTTCAATGTTCCTGATAATGGCTTCGTCATATCCAACCAGGGACACACGGATCGTTTGTCGTCCTATAGGAACATTCTTCAATTTAAAATTTCCGAGTGAATCAGTTATAACGCCGGAAGAGCTGATTCCTTCTACCATTACGGTAGCACTGCTCAAAACATTGCCCGATTGTTCATCTATGATCGTACCTTTCACAGTTTGCCTGAGCGACATATCCTGTGCTTTGATGATATAGGTTGTAAACATCAATAAGATAAAAATTGCTATTCTTTTCATTTGTTCAGTTATTGTTGACCGTAAGGTTTATTTCATATTATAAATTGGGTGTCAAAAACATTAGTTGAATCACCTGTTCCGGTTATTGTATATCTCGACGGCAACTTTTAATTGAGACAGGTCGCCACTTGCAGTTTTGGCTTTATCAATGGCGGCGGTGTAGCCGGCAAAACTCGCAGCGATTACTTCATCAACATTTTTCCTGGAGACCAGTTTCAGTTGCTTATCCTTAGTGTTATAAATAAAATAATCATTGGGTTTGCCTTCTGTTCCGCTGGAGAAGGTCGCTTCGTTACCATTATATGTTGGTTTATCTGAAGCATCACTTGATTTTTGTAAAAAGTTTAATTCCCCTTCGCTGAGCACTATAAAAAAATCTCCTTTGATGCAAAAGAATTTTGTTCCTTCTATCTCAGCAGTGTTAAGATCCGATCCATCATAATTTTTTTTCTTTCCACCCGCTTCGGAAATAAATAGGACAGAAGCATTGTTACGGATATTGTCTTTGATAAATCCCGGCAGACTGCTGCCATCGGCCAATACAATAGTTCCTTTTTTAAATCCTTTGGGAACTTCGGTTTGAGCGTTAGCCTGCGAAAGAACAAGGCTGACAATTGAAATGACTAACGCGGTTATAATTTTCATGACTGTAGTTTTAGTTTTTAAAATGTTTTAATGGTTTCGGACACAATGCTACAAGTGTATGCCTGGGCCTGCAACCAAAAAGGAGTGAGTTGAAGAAAATCAGGAGTAAGTTGAAGAATGCGTGCCAATAGAAAATCCTTCCTCAAAAATCAAGGGTATTCCTGTGTAGCCGTTATTGATTTATAATTCACGATGAAGATGAAAGAAAATATCAGTATCGTAAACGGGAGTATAGACGGATCGTATTTGGCGATACCATAGCTTTAAGCGAATACTTAGAAGGACCGAAAAAAAATCAGTTATAGAAAATTGTAGAAAAGATTAAACGCTGAGCAGTTATAACTATCAATTAATATACAGAATTTCGTCAGATGTTTCTGCTTGTAAAGGGGTGTCCTTGAAAAAAAGAGATACAGGAAAAACTACATCTTCATTTTTTCCCCAATAAATGTTTCCATTCTTTACAATGAACTTTTTAAAACGTTCCGGGGCGAAATATTTCAGGTTATCACCTTTTACATATTTTTCCAATAGAGGGAGGAAATTCACCAACTGGGTCCGGCCTGTAGAAAAGCTGACAGCAATAGAAAAATCACTGATGTAGCGGGCATCCAGTACAGTTATATTTTCTTCTTTAGCATTTAGCGAATGATTTCGCACTTTGCGCTTTTGTGTAAGATGAATATTGTTTTCCATTTTTGAATTATTTATGTATAGTAAACTTTCAAAAATAAAGCTGTTCCATTGGCCTCTGCTGTTGTTTAAAGGAGTTTTTTCCAGATTCTATTGAAACTAAAGTTAACATTATTCCCGCAATAAGAAATCTCATTTTTTAAATGAAATCGGAACTGTAAAAACCCTTATTCGACATTAAAAGAATACACCTGTATGAAGGCAATGTCTTTAGGTTAAGCCTGGTAGATGCGATGTTTGGGTCTATAGAAAACTATTTTCATGCAATGCGGTTACTTCTGTAGTAACAATATTATGTTCGTATTCACACAGTTGAATAAAAAAAGAAACCATGTAATCAGGATACACTGATTACATGGCTTAGAGAATTATAACACAGTGGATTGATGAATTAACAGGCGTAACTCTCTTGCTGCTTCTACCATTTCTGTTAATGCTTTTTTTGTTTCATCCCACTGGCGTGTTTTCAAGCCACAATCAGGATTTACCCAAAGTTGATCAACAGGAATAACGGCTTTAGCTTTTTCCATTAATGCTATCATTTCGGATTTAGAGGGTACTCTTGGTGAATGAATATCATATACTCCCGGTCCGATTTCATTTGGATATTTAAAATCTGCAAAGGCTTCGAGCAATTCCATTTGCGAACGGGAACATTCTATGGTTATAACATCTGCATCCATGTCTGCAATATTTTGTATGATGTCATTAAATTCAGAATAACACATGTGTGTATGAATTTGTGTTTCATCTTTCACACCACTTGCCGAAATACGGAATGCACCAACAGCCCACTGTAAATATTCCTGCCAGTTTTCTTTTCGTAAAGGCAGACCTTCTCGTATCGCGGGTTCATCGATCTGAATAATTTTTATCCCTGCTTTTTCTAAATCAATTACTTCGTCCCGGATAGCTAATGCGATCTGTGTACAGGTTTCACTGCGTGGCTGATCATTACGAACAAAACTCCATTGCAAAATAGTAACCGGGCCCGTCAGCATTCCTTTTACTAATTGCTTTGTTAATGATTGAGCATATCTTGTCCACCTCACGGGCATAGGAGAGGGTCGGCTTACATCTCCGTAAATAATGGGCGGCTTCACACAGCGGCTGCCATAGCTTTGTACCCAACCATTTTTAGAAAATACAAAGCCATCCAATTGCTCGCCAAAGTATTCCACCATATCGTTCCGTTCAAACTCGCCATGTACCAATACATCAATGCCGGTTTGTTCCTGCCAGTGAATAGCATCTGCTGGTTCTTTTGCAATCAGGTCGTCGT
>CAMLEX010000630.1 GCA_946479055.1 uncultured Bacteroidota bacterium
GTCCTTTCCAGGCAAAAACACCGATACCTGCAGCGGCAATAGCAGCAGCAGCATGATCTTGTGTAGAAAATATATTACAAGAGCTCCATTTTACTTCAGCACCCAGGGCCACTAAAGTTTCGATGAGCACAGCGGTTTGAATGGTCATGTGCAAACAACCGGCAACTCTTGCACCTTTCAGGGGTTGGGAAGGGCCGTATTCAGCACGGATAGACATAAGACCGGGCATTTCTGCTTCGGCTAAACGTATTTCTTTGCGACCCCAGTCAGCCAATGAGATATCAGCTACTTTATAGGGAAGTGAAAAGTCAATGGACTTAGTTACTGTAGACATTTTTGATTTTATTTATTTCGGCGGCAAAGGTAAGTTTTAGCCCTTTAAAAGCCTAATGGTTATTATGGCTGTTAATAAGAAGTATTGGGCCAGCTGATTGCTACTATCATCGGCTGTGTAGCCTGCCCAGAGCAAAGCGAAGGGTCGCTCCGTTCAGGGTTTTGTTCGCTGTTCGGCAACCCACCCCGGTTGTTTAAATTTTGATATAGTATTTAGTTCCCCTCCGAGGAGGGAGGAGTCCTTTATGCAATGCTTTTTATATTTTCATCCCCCACTCAACAGTTTCAAAGAATCCGATTATTATCAAAATCCTCGAAAAGCGAGGGCTGTGAATTGTTCCTCTCCTTTGGAGAGCTTTAGGTGAGGCCTTACCACCTGGGTTCGGTTCTCTACTCAGCATTTTAGAAGAAACCGATAACTTTAATTCTTTCCGAAAAGGCGGGCTGAGTTGGTGGCCTTCCCTATGGGGCTCCGAAAGCTATCGGAGGGGATGGGGCCGCGAAGGCTGTGTATTGTATGTCTTCCGCCGCGGCGGAGAGATTTAAAAGGGGCTGCTTCTCTTCTGAATGATTAACTTTGGAAATACTCAAAAACAACAATTTATGTACACATACGACACAGTATCCGGCGCTGTCAATGGCCTTAAAAAAAGAGGGTATACCATCGACTTTAACCTGGATGAAAATTACATTGTTTGTAATGAGGATAAATTCAATCCTGAAGATTTTGAGATCGTAGAAGTATATCGTTTTGAAGGAAACACTGACCCGGCTGATGAAGCCATTGTATATGCTATTGAAAGTAATAAAGGTCATAAAGGTGTATTGGTAAACGGGTATGGCCCTTCGTCCGAAAGTATGAGTTCGGAAATGGTGAAAAAATTACACACCCACACCATCTAAAAACTCATGCGGTTATTTTTCCTGAAATATTTGTTGCTGGTATTTCTTTGTTCGCCACTCCATCTATTGGCTCAAAAGAAAGATACACTTCGTCTGACTTGTTTGCTGAATAATGCTACAGAATACCAGGAAAAACAGACTGGTAATTCAGGTCAGACTGAAATGAAAATTATTTTATCCAGCACAACGGATACGCTGGTAAAAGCCTGTACAGATGCAGTGATCAGTACCATAGAAAAGGATGAAGAAGGAAAATGGGATATAGTATTTTATCATAAGGACTATTGGTTTTGGTTAACAGGGTTATCAAAAGTAGTGGTAAGGAAAGATCAAAAAGTAAAAACAGGTGATACGATCGGGCACTTATTGCCCGGACAAAAAATAGAATTACTACTCTACAATTTTGAAACGCCGGTTGATCCGAAAAAATATATGAACTGCGGGAAATAGAAGCAATCTGACGCCTCGTCTGATTGCTTCTATTTCCTCCAATGCGCAGAAGTCAGACGAAGACGTCAGACTTCTAGTTTCTTCTCCATCACATAATCATTCATAAAATATCCATTACCGATATCAATATCTTCTTCTTTGATAACTGTAAAGCCCAGCTTCTCGTAAAAGCTTTTTGCATTGTTTTGCCGGTTCACATTTAGTTGCAAAGAAGTAGCGTCTTTTGTTTTCATAGCCTTTACCAACTGATCAATAATAAAACGGCCGGTACCTCTGCCTTGCTGAGAAGGCAATACATATATTTTGTGCAATTTATACACCCGTGGTTCAGACAAACCAAAAGAAGCAAACCCCACAGGGTGTACTCCATCGTAAACAATAATGAATTCAATATGCTGTTCCATCTGCTCATGCAATGCTTTTTCACTGTAAAAAAGATCAAGCATATAATCAATTTGTTCCTGCGATAAAATGCTGCCATAAGTTGACGGCCATATTTTATAAGCCATATCCCGGATCAAAGGAATATCAGCCGGAAAAGCTTTTCGTATAGTCATTGTTTCTGTGGGATTATAGGTTTGTTGCGAAAGAATACGGTGTTTTTTAATATGTTTCAGACTCAGGCGAATGGCAACAATGAAGGATGTAACTGCACCAATAAATAACAACAGATCGGAGACATAATCTTTAACGTAAGGATTTCCCTGCAGAAACAGGAAGAAATCATAAATACCATGAAACAGTACCGCCCAGAATAAACCGAGTAATAATAGCCGGGTACTATTGGGCTTATCAAATTTTGCCTTACCAATATGATAGCCCATTAATACACCAAAGGTAGCATGTGCGGGGACAGACAGAAACATACGCAGAAAACCGGTTTGCATCCCGAACTTTTGTACATAAAGGATATTTTCCAACGTGGCAAAGCCCATACCTATCATTATCCCGTATACTATTCCATCCAATGGTTCATCAAAGCTTTTTTTTGGATACGAATAAAAACGAAGTATAATGAATTTGCCCAGCTCCTCCGTAAACGCCACAACAAGAAAAGCACTGATAGCAACACCACTGATCGTTTGATCGGGAAATTGATTAAAAAATAATTCGGTATAGGCAACCGGTAAAACGATAATTGCACCCAAAAAAAAGCTGACAAAAAGATTCAGTTTAGGTTCACGGTTATAGGCATCCCGGTGGAAGATAAAAAGGCAGATCGCAATTCCGGGGGCTATGGCGAGTGCAATAAGATCCATTCGATAGAGATTTGAAAAGGGAAGATAAAGAAAATGTGAGTGGTGAGGACTGAGTAGTGAGTCGTAGAAAAGTGAAAAGCATTACAAATACTTTATGATATAAAAAAGCGCTTCAAAATTGAAACGCTTTTTAAATGTAGCTAGTATTTATCAGGAATGCAATCAGCTGCTGTTTACTCTGTCAACGGTCATCTACCAACTGTCAACCTCACTATAATCCCATTTTCTTTTTCAGGTTCGTATCTATTGCGTCTAAGAATTCTTCAGTATATAAATAATGATCGCCATGTTTTACTTTATTGCCATGGATACAAACCGCAAGATCCTTTGTCATTTTACCCTCTTCTACTGTTTCAATACAAACGGCTTCCAATGCGTTGCTGAAATCGATCAATGCCTGGTTGCCATCTAATTTGCCACGGAAGGCAAGCCCTCTTGTCCATGCAAAGATGGAAGCAATAGGGTTAGTGCTTGTGGGCTTTCCAGCCTGGTGTTCACGATAATGGCGGGTAACGGTACCATGTGCAGCCTCTGCTTCCATGGTTTTGCCATCAGGAGTAATCAACACAGATGTCATCAGACCCAATGAACCAAAACCCTGTGCCACGGTATCACTCTGTACATCTCCATCGTAGTTCTTACAAGCCCAAACAAAACTTCCGTTCCATTTTAAAGCT
>CAMLEX010000631.1 GCA_946479055.1 uncultured Bacteroidota bacterium
AAGGGTTCCTTCAGCGAGTTGCTTATCCGTTAGACCGGTTACGGAAGACTCGTCCAGAATTTCTTCGTCCAGCTTTGTGCAACTATATAGAGAAACAATGCTTACAAAAAGCAAGAAGCTATTTAAAATTTTCTTTTTCATTTTCATCAATTTTTAGAATGACACATTTAAACCAAAGATGACAGACCTTGCTTTGGGATAGCTTAAATAATCGATACCATAAGAACTGACACTACCAATGTTTCTGTCGATATTGACTTCAGGATCGTAACCATCATAGTCAGTTATAACAAACAAGTTTTGACCCGTAACAGATAAACGGATAGCTGAAGCCCATCTGCTTATTCCCAGTGCTTTGGTATTGAAATTATAGCCTAATGAAAAATTATTCAGGCGTAGATAGCTTCCGTTTTTAAGATACCGGCTGCTGATAGAAGCAGCATTATTGTTGGATTCATTTAAATTCTGACTAGCCTCGCTGGTAGTATTGGTGCTCTTTGCCAGTTTAGCTTTATAAAAGAGGGAATTGGCTGTATTATCATAAATTTTATTTCCGGAAACACCATTGAAATTGATAGCGAGGTCAAAACCTTTGAAATTTACGTTCCCATAAAAACTATACAACCGGTTGGGTAAAGCGGTACCTGACGCAACTCTGTCTTTATCGTTTGATATCGTCCCATTTTTATCCGCATCAAGGTAAGCACTCAGACTATCAGGTCCAATACCGGTATATTGCAGCAAATAGAATGTACCGATAGGTTCACCATTAATATAACCATTGAGTGTAGCGGAAGTCAAACCGGAACCCTGAGCTGAACCGGAAGGAATTATCGTGTAAGGTGAATTTTTTATGTTATTGTCTATGAATGTAATATTACCACCTATACCGAAATTCAAATCTTTATTGATCTTTTTGCGATAGTTCAGGTCAAACTCTATTCCTTTATTGGTAATGGTCATATCTTTTATGTTGGTCCAAACCTCTGATGAAGGTTGTACAGGGTCTGCGGGAGTAACCTGTAAAAGAATGTTGGTGGATTGTTTATTGAAATAATCAATAGTACCGGTCAGCTCGCCATTCAATAACCCAAAGTCTAAACCAATATCCGTTTGCTCAGATACTTCCCATTGTATATCAGGATTAGCAAGTCGTACATAGGTATAACTGACCGGGTAAGTACCTGAAGGATAAAGTGGGTAACTGCCTCCTGTTGATTGAAACAAAGCCTGGGTAATTTTGGACGGTATTTCCTGGTTACCGGTCCTACCCCATCCTCCTCTTAATTTCAAATTGCTGAAAATGGAAGAGTTTTTCAAAAATTCTTCTTCAGAAATTTTCCAGCCTAATGAGAAAGAAGGGAAATAGCCATACTTATTGTTCTCACCAAACTTTGATGATCCATCAGCCCTGAAGTTGACCGTAGCCAGGTATTTGCTATTGTATTGATAGGTTACTCTTCCAAAAAATGATTGCTGCTCATTAACAACAGCATAACCTCCGGGACGATTATTTACCAGTGTCAGTTCCTGTCCTACACCAGGATTATAGATGGGTTCTACTCCGCCGACAGGAAATTTATTGATGCTAAAGTTTCTTCCCTGTATTTTAAATTTCTGATAGGAATGACCCGCCAGGGCGGAAACATTATGTACAGATTTCACCCAATTGTATGTCAGGTAATTTTCGATCAGTGTATTCCTGTTATAATTTAAGTATGTATCCAATCTTCCATCGCGGGGAGGACTTGCACTTGCTAAGCCCTGAATATCCCGGACACCATTGGAATTATCAATACCAAAATTGAGTTTGTAAACCAATCCCTTTATTATTTTGAAAGAAGGAGAAATATTACCAATAAACCTGTTGATGGTGCCCACATCTTTATCCAGGTTAAAATAGATCAATGGATTATTTAACACATTTTGGTATATAGCCGGATTACCATCGGCATCGTACGCAGGATAAGTGGGATTGTTGCCGAGAGCTTCACCAATTATGCTGGTGATGGGCGGCCGGACATTTTTGGTATGGGCAACGTTAAGATTAGCTTCAACGATCAATCTATCATCTAAGAATTTTTGTGTTGCGTTAAAACGTCCCGTATACCTGTCCAACGAATTATTCCTGATAATGCCTTCCTGGCGTTGTGCACCAAAAGATGCATAATAAACTAATTTTTCAGCGCCACCGCTAAGTGTTACGTTATAGTTTTGCGTAAGCGCCGTTCTTGTTACTAAATCCTGCCAATCAGTTGAACCGCCTTTATCATCTAATGTCCCACCAATCCTGGGAACTTCTCTGCGAAACTCATCTGCACTAAATACAGAGATCTTATTAGCCAGGTTGGAAACACCCAGGCTTGCAGATAAACCTAATTGAGAAACACCCGCTTTCCCTTTTTTAGTAGTAATTATTATGACACCATTTGCACCACGTGAACCATAGATAGCTGTTGCAGATGCATCTTTTAATACATCAAACGATTCTATATCCTCCGGGTTGATAAAATTCAACGGGTCTCCACCACCGGTACTGGAATTATCAAGTGGCAAACCATCAACTACAAAAAGTGGCGTACTACCACTTCTTACTCCACCGGGCCCCCTGATAGTTATCCCCAATGCGCCGCCTGGTTCACCGGTTGCGGAAGTAACATTTACGCCAGCTACCTTACCTTGTAACAGTTGTTGAGGAGAATTTATAATTCCTTTGTTAAACTCACTACTTTTAAGCGTCTTCACAGAACCCGTTACATCTTTTTTACTTTGCGTACCATATCCAACCACTACTACTTCGCCAAGGTCGGCTGCATTGGGTTGCAAAGCGATGTCAAGAGTTAGATTGTTTCCTACCAATACTTCCCGGGTGATATAACCAACATAAGTCACGACAAGGATGCTGGAATTGTCCGGGACTTCGATTGTAAAAGCACCGCTAATATCTGAAACAGTACTTTTGGTGCTGCCCTTTATGGTTACTGTTGCTCCGGATAAAGGACTCCCATTGTTTGCATCTTTGATGGTTCCGCTCACCGTTTGATACGGATCAGCGATTTTTTCTCTTACGGGACGGCCTTTCGCAAAAGCATTGTCAGGACTAATAAAACAAATCCCAATCAGCATTACAGCGAAAAATAATTTCAGGCAGCGCCGTGAAAAATAGATTTTACTCATTTTTGTAGTAGTTTAGTTTTGATTTATAATAGCAGCGGGGTGAGACAACAACCTATTCCATGTTATAGCAGAGCAATCAGTTAATTACCGGAGCGCAAAAGTATTTGTCCAATATGTCCATAACATCATCAGCATGTTACTATACTATTAACACGAACAAAATAGTCCTCTTACTAAAAGGACTTCCAAATAAAATTTATAAACTAAAATTTCAAGGATGAAGGCAGGTATTTCGCAACCAGATCTTCATAATACGGCCTTAACTTATTCCAGTCGGGAGGTTCAGGATTCTTCGAATACAGATCGTATGGGTTAAACAACTGCACCCATTTCAGCATATCCCTGTCGTGGTCATCAAGCAGGTATTCATATTGCCCTTCCCGGTGCCATGCATAGAAAGAATGATATCGTAACATATATAAACCGCCTTCGGGTATGCGGTC
>CAMLEX010000632.1 GCA_946479055.1 uncultured Bacteroidota bacterium
AATATTAGGCTGAACGATCACCACATTTTTTGTTGCTGTTGATAAAGCTGCCGCCACATTTTTCTTTTCACTGCTTATCATTATTCTTGAAATAAGGATAGGTATTGCCAAAAAAGCTATCCATGTCGCTAATGTTATATAGTAGGCCCTTGTTTTTCCATTATTGCGGTATTCAGAAAAAATAGCATAAGCAATAATATTAGTCAATAGTACCCATAAGCTTCCACCGGTACTACCGCTATATTCATACCATTGTACCCATTCCGGATGCGTTGCAAATGAATTGCCCAATGTAAGCCAGGGCCAGGTTAGCTCCCAGTTGTGATGGATGTATTCGAACGTTAACCAGAAAATGATCAGTGAGCCGTAACCAATCCACCGGCCAAATTGTTTTTTTGTAAAATAAAACAGCAACCAGGGTACACACATAATAAGACTGTTGGCAAGAAAAGCACTCATTGCCCCGACAGGGCTGGCATTCCATACCCACCAGGTTGTTGCTATATTCCAGAACAGCATATGTAAATAAGTAAGGCCAAATAGTTTTTTCCAGTTGCTGATATGATCTTCTATCCAGAGCAAAGGAACCCAGGCGATAAATATTAATATAGTAAGGGGAGAGGTAGGCCATGCTGCCCATAATAATATACTACCTGTAAGAGCTAAAAAAAAACCGGAGAAACGTTTCACGAAGGATTATTGTTGTTTGTGTAAAAATAGTTGTTGTTAATGGTAGTGCAAACACTGTTTGAAGCGGTCAAAATTGCATGATGAGAAGGAAATTGTAATTTCACAATGAAAAAAAGACAATTAATTATGACATTGAATCCTCAATTTGTGATGGACAAAAAAGGAAAGAAGCTGGCAGTGCAATTATCTGTAAAGGAATATGAGTATCTGATCGAAGAGCTGGAAATGAAAGAAGATATTGCTCTTTATAGAAAGATAAAAGCGGATAGGAAAGAAAGCTACATGCCCCTTGCAGAATATCTGAAAAAAAGAAAGGAAAAATAATGATCGTTTACGAAGTCCTTTTATCAAAAGCTACACGTAAACAACTGGTTTCATTGCCATCTTTTATTCATAATAAAATTATTGAAGACACTTCTGGTCTTGCTACTACACCACGATTAGCAGGATGTAAAAAAACTGAAAGGGTATATGAGTTCTTACCGGATAAGAGTTGGCGATTACAGAATTATTTATGAAATAGAAGATAAGGTACTTCCCCTCTTGGTCATTGCGGTGGACATCGCAGAGATGTTTACGAGTAGTGAGAAAAAAGAGGACTTATAACAACATAGTTTTTATTTCCTGCCAGTTATTTACACGTTTGTGGCGGCCATTATCAGCATAAGCATTATGTGGTTGAGTAAATAATATACTTGTATGCCCGGCAAAAAAATCAAGATTTTTAAAATGATCGTCGATCATAATCTCTGCCCGTACTATTTCTTTTGAGCCACAAAAAACCATTTGTTGCCAGGTGATAAATGGAAAAAATTCATTGAGCCAGGCTTGTTTTTCCGATAGGCTTTTGGGAAATTCGGTAGCTGCCGATACAATAAAGACATCATATTTTTCATTTAGTCGTGCTAAGACTTCCTGGCTGTCTTTAATAACAGACGTGGAGCGGAAAAAATTCTCTGTATGTAAATGTTTTTTTGAATTGGGGAATGCATCCAATTCTGATTTGCCCATGATATCTTCAATACTTTTTCGTATTCCTGTTTCTTTTTCTTCCCAGGCTATAAATTGAGCAACGGTGTCAGACAATACACCATCCATATCAACAGCTATTCTTTGCATGATAAACTAATATTAAACTTTAAATTATTGTTTTTTATAGTTTGGCTAAAGCCAGGAACTATAAACTTATATGCCACGCCTTTAAAGGCGTGGCAATTGAAACAAACAGTTATCAACTTTAAAAAAACTTTTGAACTTGTGAACTGGTAAACTTATCAACTGTACTATTTCCTGCTATAGTTCGGAGCTTCCTTTGTTATCTCAATATCATGTGCATGGCTTTCACGCATACCTGCATTGGTTATTTTTACAAAGCTTGCATTCTTCAGGTCCGCCATATTTTTAGCGCCGCAATATCCCATGCCAGCCCTTAAACCACCAACATATTGATAAACGACTTCTTTCAACGTGCCTTTATATGCCACACGGCCTTCAATGCCTTCGGGTACAAATTTCTTTACATCATCTTCGGGATCCTGGAAATAACGATCACTGCTGCCTGTAGCCATTGCACCTAACGAACCCATGCCCCGGTATTCTTTGAATTTCCTTCCTTCATAGATGATTGTTTCACCGGGGCTTTCTTCAGTGCCTGCAAAAATGCTACCCATCATTACACAATCGGCACCGGCAGCCAAGGCTTTTACCATATCACCGGTATAGCGGATACCGCCATCAGCTATCAATGGAATATTTTTTTGTTTCAATACGGAATGAGCTTCCATAATTGCGGTCAATTGAGGAACACCAGATCCGGCTACAATACGTGTAGTACAGATAGATCCCGGACCAATACCCACTTTCACGGCATCAGCACCCGCATCCGCCAATGCTTTAGCGCCAGCAGCGGTGCCTACATTTCCCGCTATTACATTTATGTTTTTGAAATTCTTTTTTACCTGTTTTAATGCATCAATTACTCCTTTGCTGTGTCCATGCGCACTGTCCAAAGCAATGACATCAGCGCCTACTTGTTGCAGTGCTGCTACCCGGTCTATAAAATCTTTTGTGATACCAACACCGGCGCCTACTAATAAACGGCCAAACTGATCTTTCAATGCATTGGGGAAACTATAGAGTTGTAAAATATCACGGTAGGTAATAAGGCCGATCAACTTTCCGGATTTATCAACAACAGGAAGTTTTTCAATTTTATACTGCCGTAAAATTTTTTCTGCCTTTTTTAAATCGGTTCCTTCCGGTGCAGTGATGAGATTTTCCGTTGTCATCACTTCGCTGATCTTCATTTTTACATCTGTTTCAAAACGGAGATCGCGGTTGGTAAGGATACCGGTTAATTTCCCATTTTTATCAATGATGGGAATACCGCCAATCTTGTTGTCCCGCATCAATTTTAATGCATCACCGATAGTAGCGTTTTCTAATAAAGTAATTGGATCCAATATTAATCCACTTTCGCTACGTTTTACTTTTCGTACCTGGTTGGCCTGTTGTTCAATGGTCATGTTTTTGTGTAAAATACCAAGTCCACCTTCACGGGCAAGCGCCATTGCTAACGAAGCTTCGGTCACAGTATCCATTGCTGCGGACAATAAAGGGACATTCAGCGTTATGTTTTTGGTAAGACGGGTTTTGATATCTACATCGCGGGGAAGCACCTGGCTATAGCCGGGAATCAACAGCACATCGTCAAATGTTAAGCCTTCACCGAAAAATTTAGAGGAGTTGCTTTTAGAAGCGGGAGATTTTCTTGTTGCCATGTGCAAAGATAGGGTAGTGGCTGATTATGTGCCAAATTTTTATAGGGAGTGGTGAGGAGTAAACAGTGAAATGTTAATAGTCAATAGGTAATAGACAAAAGGCAACAAGCAATTGTTTGTAATGCAAGATATTCACAATTAATAACCG
>CAMLEX010000633.1 GCA_946479055.1 uncultured Bacteroidota bacterium
AAGTTTTAAATGTATAGCCATCAAACCTGTTCAAACCGTCAATGGTGCCAAACCACATAAATCCTTTTTTATCCATTACGCTGCAAAGCACTGTATTGTTAGAAAGTCCGTGCTCTACTTCGTAATGCCTGAAATAATAAGGAGACTGGCCTCTCATGGTTGTTGGCAAAATTGCAAAAGAGGTTATCAGCAGCAGTACGGGAAGTCGCATTGAAAGCAATGGCTAGTGTTTGTTTACTTAAATGTAACTGAAATTTTGCATTATTCAATTCATGTCAGCGTTCAGTTGCGGGCAACAAGCAAAGAAAAAGTTGAGACGATTTGGACAAATTGCGAGACAAAATAGAGTCAGTAAATGGAAGATTAATAGTTACTTCACATAAGTGTTTGTGTGACACTTAATTGTTGCGATTGTTTTTTTACATTTTAAAGAATGCCATATGAGAAAAGTATGCCTTCTCCATTCCAAAAAGCCTTTGGAATGGGTCAAAAAAATTTCCCCCCATTTTAGTTTTTTCAGGCGAAATGCAAATTTTTTAAGCGGATAGTCCTTAACCCATCGCAACAAGATATCTGCTTGCTGCCGGTTTATTTATCAGCGCCTGGTATTAAAAGTATTTTCTAACAACTTCAACTATACTTATGAGTTACTGTTTAATTAAATTTTCACTTGCCAGAATAAAGTATGCCACTGCTTTTATTCTTGTGCTTTTAATGAGTAGCCTGCTTAATGCTCAAGTTTCGGTACAGGGAAAAGTTACAGACAATAACGGACAGGCCTTACCAGGTGTTTCGGTAGTAGTTAAAGAAACATCAGGAGGCACAACAACAGATGCTAACGGAGCTTTCTCAATTTCAGTGCCCCGCGCCAATTCAGTGCTGGTTTTTTCCTATGTTGGCTATCCAATCCAGGAAATAGAAGTAGGAAATAAAACAACCATTAATGTATCACTTTCACCTGCTGCTGGACAATTAAATGAAGTCGTTGTAATTGGATATGGAACACAAAAAAGAAAGGAAGTAACAAGTGCTGTAGCTACAGTGAATGCGGAACAATTCAATAAAGGAAACATTAGTGATGTAACTCAATTGCTGCAGGGCAAAGTTTCAGGACTATCTATTTCCCGGCCTGGAGGCAATCCAAACGGTGGCTTTACCATTCGCTTACGCGGTCTTTCAACATTGGGTGCGAATACTTCTCCTTTAATAGTAGTTGATGGGCAGGTTGGCGCTGACATAAACACAATAGATCCGAATGACGTTCAAAGTATAGATGTATTAAAGGATGCGGCTTCTGCAGCTATCTATGGTACCCGGGGTTCTTCAGGCGTTATCATTATTACTACAAAAAAAGGCGGCAGGGTACCGGTTGTAACTTATAATGGGAGTGTCACAGCAGAAAAGCCGGTGGAATTTACTCCTCACATGAACGCCGCAGAGTATAAAGCAGCAGGCGGTAGTGACCTGGGTGCCGTTACAGATTGGAACAAAGAGATTACGAGAACAGCGATCTCCCATATTCATAATCTTTCTTTTTCAGGAGGAACTGGCAACGGAACAACTTACAGTGCTTCTATTAATTACCGGGACGCCCAAGGTGTTGCAATAAGGACAGGGTTTAATCAATTAAATGCACGTTTTGGCCTGGCGCAAAGAGCGTTGAAAGACAAACTTAATTTTACATTGGATGTAACTACCACCCGGAGATCTTCTGAATTTGGTTGGGACCGGGCATTTCAATATGCAACTATATTTAATCCTACCGCTCCTCTCCGAACTACTGATTCGGTAGGGCGTGGGCTCAATTTGACCGGTAGCGGTTATGTGGAGCAGAATTTTGTAGAATATGCAAATCCTCTTGCTGTACTCGAACAAAATACAAACAATGGTATTCTGAAAAGGATGAATATTAATGGCTCTGCCAGCTACGAAATCATCAGGGGATTAAAATTCCTTGTACGCTTTGCACAACAAACTACCAGTAATTACAGATGGGCTTATCTTCCTAAAACTTCTTTTGATACAAGGCTTTTATCAGGTGGTAGCGGATTTACCAAAAATGGATTGGCGCAACAACAAGATGATGAAACCTATTCGAGGTTGTATGAAAATACGCTCTCTTATGACAAGAAAGTATTTGGCCAACTGAATTTATCTGCTGTTGCCGGTTATTCTTACCAGGCTTTTTTGAATAACGGGCTTTATGTACGGGCCGGTGATTTTTTGTCGGACGTTAACGCCGATAATATTACAAATGCCGGTGACTTTAAAAATGGAAAGGCGGTATCTAACAGCTATAAAAATGGTTCGCGACTGATCGCTTTTTTTGGAAGGCTCAATCTTAATTATAAGGACCTTGCATTTTTATCTGCCAGCCTCAGAAGAGAAGGATCAACCCAGTTTGGGGAAAATAATAAATGGGGTATGTTTCCTGCCGTGAGTGCAGGCCTGGATATAAGCAAATTAACAGAGATACCACAGGTAAATTCGCTTAAGCTAAGGGCGAGTTATGGTGTTAGCGGTGCATTACCACCCAATTCGTATTTATCTCTATTCTTATACGGTCCTACGGGGAGATCGTTTTTATACAATGGCGCTTTTATTCCGGCTTATGAGCCATCTCAAAATGAAAATCCCGATCTGAAATGGGAGAAGAAAGCTGAGTTTGATATCGGGCTTGATTTTGCTTTGCTCAACAACCGCTTAACGGGAAGTTTTGATTACTATAATCGTAAAACTTCTGATCTTTTATTTAACGCAACAGTTCCCGTTCCGCCCTATCCTACTGACAAGAGATGGATGAATATAGGAACATTAGAGAATAAGGGAGTAGAACTTTTATTGGGCTATGATGTTTTCAAAAACAAAACTTTTAACTGGAATACTTCAGTGAATTTTTCAACTTTTAGCATAAAGCTGACAAGCTTAAATAAAGATCTGGCTGGTACTGTAATAGGAGCGAGTAATTTAGGTTCGCCGGGCCAGGAGCAAACGCAAATTACACGTGCCGTAGAAGGAGAGAAGATTGGCATAATATGGGGTCCCATTTATAGAGGGGTCAATGAGCATGGGCATTTTCTTTTTGAAGATGGAACAGGTAAAACAGATACCATCGGTGGTTTCAAAACAAAAATTGGCAATGGCTTGCCCAAATTTGAATTAGGATGGACGAATACATTCCGATACAAAAACTTTGATTTTAATTTCTTTTTGAGAGGTTCTTTTGGCCATGATATTGTAAACACCTACCGTGCTTTCTTCGAAAATTCAACACCTACTAATATCGCAAGCTACAATGTGGTAACGACAAAGTTCTTCGATCCATCTCTGAAATCACAGCCAACATTCAGCAGTCTTTATGTAGAAAAAGGCTCTTTTGTAAAATTAGATAATGCGACGCTGGGATATGATTTCAATTTTAATGGGGATGGCGCTATAAAAGGATTGAGAGTATTTATCAACGGTCAAAATCTTTTTGTAATAACCGATTATACAGGTGGAGATCCGGAAGTACGGTATAGCTATGGCAATAATATACTGGCCCCCGGTGTTGATGCCAGGGATACCTGGGTACGTACCCGCTCCTTCACCCTCGGGGCTAAT
>CAMLEX010000634.1 GCA_946479055.1 uncultured Bacteroidota bacterium
TACGCCACCCGATGCCACTAATTTTTTCCATTGGCTTTCGGTAAGTTTATCTTTCTTCACAGCCCTCCATGCATCACCATTTCCATCAATTATTCCTTTGCCAGTGATAGCAATATTGCTTGCTCCTGTTGCAGATACAGGAGATTGATTACGCATCTGCGGCAGGCCTTCCCAGTTGGCTTCTACCAACGGATACTCCTTCTTATCTTTTGTAAACAATAAAGTGGCCCCCGCTGCCAGGTGAAGATTGACATTAGTTTTTAAAACAACAGGACCTGTAAGCCATAAACCATGAGGCACCAATACTACACCTCCGCCTTTTTTATTGGAGGCATTAATAGCTGCATTGATGCTTTTTGTATTCAGGGTATTGCCATCAGGAATGGCGCCATGTTTTACAATGCTGATCGTATCTTTTTTGAATTTCGGGGAAGTGATCACAGGCAGTTTATTCCATTGTGCTATCGCACCGGAAAAAAGCAGGGCAAAAAAAACTATGCTGAAAAGTTTCTTCATTATAACAAACAGATCGTTGGGTGAATGGTCTTATTAATCTACAATTTTACCCCAAACTCAATCATTTTCAAGTCTTTCGAAAGGCTTTATTTACGCAAACGTTACCGGTAACGATACCAGCAAAATTCCAGTGGATGAATGCCAAAACCATCCTTTACTATCCTGCTTATAAAGTCAGTTTTACAGCTTGTCTTGCCAATAGTTTCCATTGCTTATGTTCCTTCTGAAAAACAAGTAAGATAGCCAAATGAACTTCTCCCGGTTTGCCATTATCACTGGTTGTTGCGTTCAATTTATGGCGTACCACGGCGGTTTTACCGCTGATATTTATGGTCTGATCTTTTAATTCTATCGTCACAAAATCTGATTTCCCACTAACGATCTTCTCCACAAACTCAGCTTTGCCTTCTACATATCCTCCGGAATGACCATAGCTCAATTTATCCGAAACAATATTTTCAAGTTCCTCTTTATTCCCGTCGATCATGGCTTTCCGCAATTTCTCAACAGCATCAGCAACCCCTGTTTCAACTTTGCTTTGTGCATGAACTACCATTATCATGGCGGTTAAGATAATTCCTGTAAAAAATAATTTTCTTATCATATTAAGTTGTTTTTAAAATCTGTTAGCCATTGGTTCCAGGTCTGTCAGTTCCGAAATTTTTACCGGCCGTTTCAATTGAATACTTTTTCTTGCAGCGATGCCAATTAAAATAGACATGGCTCCTTCTCTTGTGCCAGCCATTACATGGTGAGGATTATCATTGGTATCAACAAACATTCTTCGTTGCATACGAACATCGCCACCACCATGACCACCTCTTATTTTAGGTGTAGTATATACTTCATAATTTTTGGCAAAATTGTCCATCACCATTATTTCTCTTACTTCACCAGCTATGGCATCATCAGCATTTGACATTTCGATAGCATGTCGTTTAGCCTGGTCTTCCGGTGTTTTTTGAAGGTAAGGAATGTCTTCCCATGTTTCCATTCTTCCGTTCATCCCATTGAAAGCGATCTGCCATCCTTCATAAGGCGAATAAGTAGTCAGGGAATAATTGGCGATAACGCCATTGGCATAGCGGATCTGCGCCGACATCTTATCATAAATATCAATTTCATTACTCCATACGCATCCGTCTTTTATATAACCGTCATGATGTTCGTTATTGACATAGAGACCCACCTGGTGTTCATCTTTTGTAATATCCCAATAAAATTTGCATTTGTCTTTATGTTCACAACCCCGGCATTTTGTTCCGCGGAATGAATTATTTTTCCCATAATGATCCAATGCGCCATAGGCATTCACTTCTACTGGTTCGGAATTTAACCACCAGTTGAGCAGGTCAAAATGGTGTGTGGCCTTATGCACCCACAGTGATCCGCCCTTAGCCATCCGGCCATGCCAACGGCGGAAATAATCGGAACCATGATGTACATTGAGGTACCAGTTAAAATCAACCGAAACTATTTTGCCCACCCTGTTCTGCGCCAGCAATTCTTTTACCTGCATAGCATGAACGCTATGGCGATAATTAAATGCGACAGTTACCTTCTTACCGCTTTTCTTTTCCGCATCCAGTATTCGTTTACATTTCACTTCATCTGTGGTCATCGGTTTTTCGGTAATGACATTGACACCCATGTTCAATGCTTTTACAATAAATTCATCATGGGTAGCATCTACGGTTGTTACAATAACATAATCGGGTTTTGTTTCCCGCAGCATTTTTTCAAAGTCGCTGAATGTTGGGCAATTAACATTCATCAATTTCTTTACATACTCCAATCGGCCGGGATTGATATCAGACAACCCTACAAATTCTGTCACTTCACCAAAAGTTTTAGTGATCTCTTTTCCCCACAGGCTTGATCCCCGGGCGCCTGTACCCACCAATGCGAGCCGGATTTTTTTACCGGGTGGTATAGCAAAAGATTCAAAAGGATGAAGCATAAGTGAAGCACCGGCAGCAGCCGTAAACTTCATAAATGTGCGGCGTTCCATGGCAATGATCGTTTTAGTGTTAAGTCCGGAAGTCCGCAAGACGGAAAGTCCGGAAGAATTATTCTAATTGTTATAATGTCTTTACAGCTTTGATACTCATCTTTCGCACTTTCATCTCCAGATGTTTCAACTATCCACGCAGCCGACTTCCCGTCTTCCGGACTATCTTTCAATCCTGAACCAATCCACATCAGCAAACCCTGAATCATTTGTTTTAACCGTCCGTGTACAAAACAAGCCCACTTTAGCACCCACCCAGCGACCTGGTTTTGCATTCAACTTCTCACCAATCAATTTAAATGTTGTTCCATCCAGGCTATAACTAAATTCACATAAAGCCCCTTTACTCACTGTTACCCGCAAATAAATATCCGCATCAGTTAGCTTTTCACCATCCTGTACTGTTTCCTCTTTCCCCTTATCTGCTTCTTTGCATAAACTATATGACAAATAATTACCGCCCGCCTTTTTAACTACCGACAGGTAAGCATAATCAGCGCCGAAAATGATCAGCCCCGCCCGTTCTCCATCCAACCTTGGATGAAAAGATAGTTTGGTAGTGGCCGTAAATTCATCAGCAGGAAATTTTTGCATCAGCAGGTTGGGTGTATTCCAGTAATTTTTTATGCTATCTGGCAACTGGTAAGAAAACAATCTCAGTTTACCGGTTGATGGAAAAGCCCAATAAGGTTTGGGATTAGCCTGCCACTGCCATTGCAAGCCTATTTTATTTTCATTAAATTCATCTGAATCAGGCGGTGTTACGATGGGATATATTTTTCCGACATTGGGTTTTTTATAAATCAATACTGGCTCGCCTTTTCCCCGCCCGGATGACCCGTTCGGACGGGCATCACCGTTCTTATCCTCACCTATCACCGGCCAATCATTGATCCATTTCATCGGTTGCAGATGTACTACCCTTCCATACGCATCCTTATCCTGGAAATGAAGAAACCAATACTCTCCATTTTTTGTATCCACCCATGCACCCTGGTGAGGGCCATTTACTGATGTTGATCCCTGGTCCATTACCATTCTTCTTTCATAAGGACCATATATATTTTTACTGCGCA
>CAMLEX010000635.1 GCA_946479055.1 uncultured Bacteroidota bacterium
AACTAAAAATAGTGTTATGTCAATCAAAAGAAAACTTATAAAAATAGATGAGCCGGAAGCTGAGCCTGGGTTTTTAGGTCGTGGCCATATGGCTCGTGCTGTAATAAGAGGTAGCTTTTCGGAAAGCGATCCTTTTATCATGCTGATGGATGATATGTTAGATAAGAAAGACAATGAACCTGTTGGTGGGCCACATCCGCATGCAGGTTTTGAAACGGTCTCTTTGTTATTGGAAGGTGAAATAGGTGATGATGCACACAAAATGAAAGGCGGCGACTTTCAAATTATGACCGCAGGCAGTGGAATTGTTCATACCGAAACGATTGATAAGATAGCGAAGATGCGCCTGTTGCAATTATGGCTTAATCTTCCTAAGAAAGACAGGTCGGTAATACCAAGAGTACAGGACTTACCATTGGAGCATGTGCCTGCCTTATCTGAAAACGGAGTGACTATAAAATTGTACAGTGGTTCTCTTGCAGGTCTTAGTTCCCCGGTTCAAAACTATGTATCAATGATCATTGCTGATATTACAATTGAAGCAGGTGCAACAACGGTGCAGCAGATACCTTCAAACTATAATACCTTCCTGTATGTAATTAAGGGTAACGTAAAAGTTGGCGAAGATGAAAAGCAATTGAACAAGGATCAGGTTGGATGGTTAGATTTATTTGGTGACAATGCGCAAAGTGAGCTGAAATTAACAGCAGGTGAAGATGGTGTTCGTTTTGTGTTGTATGCAGGTAAACCATTGGGAGAAAATATAGTTGCGTATGGTCCGTTCATTGCTGACAGCTCAGAAGATATTAAACGATTATACCAGGAATACAGGCAAGGCAAAATGAAACACATATCGACAGTTCCTGAAAGTCAAAGAATATTGTTGTAGTCATCCACAAATATTTTGGCACACGGATGACCTACGCCTTGGTTCGTGTCTCACGAACTACTTCCAATCTGAAATCCGGTTCGTGAGACACGAACCGTGGCAACAGATTATGACCATGTAATTCGCAAGTGCAAACGGGACTATAAAGCATTGCACTTCTTTTGGCTGCTTCATGAGATCCGCAGAACAGGTATTTTTTTTCTTCCGGGTGCAACGGGTCTAATACTTTTTTCAATAGCGTTGTTGTCAATGTTCAGCATTCCATCTTCACAATAACGTGATAATCTGTCCCATCTTTTTAAGCTATAGCATATGGCTTCGCTTATGGCTGACGCAACAACAGTATACAATACTGTTTTCTTTGATTGAAAGTCTTCCAATGTATACATCTTTTGATTTGGCGTTTCATATTCCTTCAGCTGCTACTTGGCAATAATTAATGGTTAGTGGTCAAATTATGATTGCAGAAAGAACAGAAACGAATAGTTTTAATCACTAAACAATAAACAGGTCAATTATGAAATTTATAGGAAGGCTGATTTGCGTTGTCCTTTTAACGACGGATTTACACGCACAGATATCGAATGGTACAGAAGAAGAAATGAAATCATTGGGTAAACACATCGCAGGGTTGACTGAAGCGTTCGCTAAAGGGGATGCAGCAGCAGTCGCCAGGTTGCATCACCCGAACATCGTAAAATACTTTGGGGGCAATAATGTAGTCACTGGTCGCGATGTCCTGCAGAAAGGAGCGGAATCCTGGTTTAAAAACGCAACTGTTGAATTTGTCGAAAACATAGTGGAAAGCACCGTTTTTAACGGGGAAACGGCGATCCAAACCTGCATCTTTTCAATAAAGAATACACCAAAAAACGGTGGCCAACCGGAAATCTCAGGGGGGCGATCCATGGTAATATATATACGCGACAAGGATAGTCCCACCGGTTGGTTATCGCTACGAGAAATGACACAGGCTGCTCCAGAGAAGAAGTAAATCCTTTATCCCCCAAATCTTCCCTTTTAATTACTTTTAATGGATGAGTCAGATAGCTTTGTGAGTACGGCTATGGCAATTATAATTGTGTACCCCTTGGGGAATTAAGAATAAGTTGGAAAAATTGTTTGCTAATTGAAGTAGCGTATCCCAGCCTTTCCAGGCGGGGCTTTTTTTTACCACCATACAGCTGCCGTACCCCATGATGGACGAGGTTTACACCGCGTCAATCAGCACAAACAGCTGACTTCCCGGTGCCGGTAACAGCTAATTCTCGTTCTGTTTTTCTAGTGTTTACCTCAGCAGCAATTGCTTTTCGTTGACGGTATTTGGAAAGATTGATCAACAGAACACTGGCCAATATAACGCCCAGCCCCAGTATCTGCAGCCAGCTCATATGCTCACCCGCAAAAAGAACACCCAGCAGCACAGCTACCAATGGGTTCACATATACGTGTGTGCTTACCTGTGTAACAGGGCGAACACTTAACAACCACACATAAGCGCTGTAACCAGCCAGGGAACCCATCACCACCAAATACAGTACAGACAACCACGACTCCGCAGGAACCGCCTGCCACTGAAACCCTGCCCACTCATTATTCAATAAACTGGCAGGAATAAATACCAGTCCTGCCACCAGCATCTGCCAGGCTGAATTGACTGTGGAAGAACCAAAAGATTTGTTTTTGGAATAAATAGAACCGCCCGCCCAACTGATGGTACCAATAACCAGCACGATAAAGCCAATCATACTGGCTGAACCGCCTGCCTGCGAAACCAGCTTGCCGGCACTTTCACTAAACAGCAATACCACGCCGGCAAAACCAATGATCAATCCTGTCACCGTAAAGCGGCTGGTGAGATTCGCTTTCCAGTTCGCTTTATCCAGCAACACCAGCCAGATAGCTTCCGATGCTACCAATACACCTACCAGCGAACTGGGCAATGTTTTTTCGGCCCAGATTACAGCACCTGTACCTACAAACAGCAGCAGCACCCCGGTAATGGCAGCATGTTTAATCTGTGTGGGATTGAAAAGCTTTTCTTTCTTTACTACACACCACAGCATCAGCAGGATGCCGGCAACTGTAAAGCGCAGGGCACCCATGATGAACGGAGGTATATGTGCAATAGCTTTTTGAATAAAGAAATACGTAGAGCCCCAAACGATATACAAAACAGCGAAAGCTATAATGATCATTACAGGAGAGGCTTCTTTTTTGGTTAACGACATACAATTACTTTTTAGGAATGACCAATTGTTGTTGCTCTTTCACAGTTTCAAGCACAATCGTTGTTTTGGTGGAAAGCACATTGGGAATGCGTTTCAGCGACTTTCGCATCAGGGCTATCAGGGAGGCTGTATCTTCTGTACGCACTTTAACGAAAAAGCAATCTTCCCCGGCAATAATATGTACCTCCTGTACCTCCGGGACCTTTGCCAGCGATGCCGCAATTTTAGCATCTGAATCAGCCCCCTCTTTTGTTTTGATAAAAATGAATGCCAGTAATTTCTGGTTCACCGCCGGCGGGCTAATGGCTGTATTGTATTGAAGGATCACCTTTTTCTGCTCCAGCTTCTTTACCCGTTCCAGCACGGCCGAAGTCGTCATGGCCAGCTCCTTCGCCATGTCCACATTTGAAATACGGGCATTGGCCTGCATCAGGTCCAGTATTTGCAGATCAACAGCAT
>CAMLEX010000636.1 GCA_946479055.1 uncultured Bacteroidota bacterium
GTTGTGGATATAACCGGAAGACAAGTGCTGCAACAATCCATTGTAGTGTCAGCTACAAAACAAAAGCTAAGTATCAATCTTGATCAGGCTAAATCAGGTGTATATTTCCTTCAGATAGTTTCTGATGATAAAGTACATACCACCAAGCTGGTCCTTCAACGATAATTGAAAACCACAATAGGCGACGTTTAATTAAAAGAGGCGGTCTCTGATTTCAGAGACTGCCTCTTTATATCTGTCATTATTAATCTACATTCAGCAAGAATGAATCTTGCGATCACCAATGATTTTTCGATACAAACAAACGTTGATGTTCTAAAATTGAAATAACAATAAAAGATTGGTGCTGGTATCAAACAGCGGTGTCTGATTCCATCAACAGTGGCTATAAATATGATGCAAAATGGTATGACCCTGAACCCAAAGCTTGTGAAGCAGCTAAACTATGGAAGCGTATTGGAACAGACAAGTATGTGTTGATGTATGATAGTTATGGAATCGATCCGCATAATTTTGGCTTTAGCGAAACTTCAGATTTTATAAACTTCAAAAACCTTGGTCACTTTAATGAAGGCGTGATGAAGTCCATTAATTTTACCTCTCCAAAACATGGAGCGATTATTCTTCTGACAAAAAAAGAGACTAAACGCCTTGCCCTGCATTGGGGATTGAAAATGAAATTTTAAAACAATTGAATTAAATAAATAAAATGAAATGAGCCATAAAAATTTTCGAGCAATTTATACCAACCGCGATGAAAATTTTTATGGGGAATTACATGTGGCCAAAAAACAATAAAATTAACACATGAAAAAGATTTTCTTACTACTAAGTATTATAGCCCTTACAAATATTACTGTTCTTGCCAATG
This sequence comes from uncultured Bacteroidota bacterium, assembly GCA_946479055.1. Next base: position 872 of record CAMLEX010000636.1, read on the forward strand.
ATTCAGACACCGTGTATCTATTTTCTTATGCTACAACAAAGAACAATGGAAAGAATGGTTTGCATTTTGCATGGAGCCGCGATCGTCAGAGTTGGTTTAGCATTGGAAATGAATACAGCTATGTAAGATCAGATTACGGCCGTTGGGATACGGAAAAAAGAATGATCAATCCTTTCCTGGTTCAGGGGCCGGAGGGGTCATGGCATTGTGTATGGGCTCTTAATGAACGGGAACCTCTCTTTGCTCATGCTGCATCCAAAGATTTAGTGTTTTGGGAACCGCAAAGCTATCCATTGGTGAACGAAGGAACCAATTGCCTTCGTCCTGTTGTACAGTATGATGATAAAAGCAGAAGCTATAACATCATCTACACTGATGCTGCGGGTAAATGCTATAAAGTAAATACCAAAGATTTTAAATCGTACGGTCCGGCTAAAGAAGTGCCGGCGCAGCAATACAATAATTCCAGTGTAAAGATCAGCTTGCAGGGAAGTAATGTTACCGGGCAAATGCATCGCGTATCATGGGAAGTTGTTGATAAGCTCATTAAAACCTATGAACTGAAACAATATAAAAACGGTTTGTATGCTGAAACCACGAAACAAGATAGTCAGCGCTTTGCCGGGTTAAAACCAGTAGAAGTAAAAATTTTGATAGACTCCGAAAAAGCAAAGCCAATCAGTGATCTGTTAATAGGTGTGTTCTTCGAGGATATCAATTATGCTGCTGATGGCGGGATTTATGCAGAGCTGATACAGAACCGCGATTTTGAATATGCATGGAGTGATAAAGAAGGCCGTGATAAGAATTGGAACAGTACATACTCCTGGTCATTAAAAGGTGATAACGCTGGTTTCATTATTGATTCTGTTGCCCCCATTCATCCGAACAATCTTCATTATGCAGTATTGGATATAAAGATGCCGGGAGCTACACTGGTGAATACTGGATTTGATGGCATAACTGTAAAGAAAGGTGAACATTATGATTTTTCTATTTTCACCAAACAATTGCAGGGAAAAACCGGCAAGCTCCTGGTGCGCCTGGTTAGTGAAAAATCCGGATTGCTGGCAAAGTCGACGGTGCAAATATCTTCGAATGGGTGGAAAACTTCGAAAGCGGTATTGACTGCTACTGCCGATGCCGATGATGTCCGTTTGGAATTGCAACCTCTTTCTTCAGGAAGTGTAGCACTCGATATGATTTCGTTGTTTCCTCAAAAAACATTCAGGGATAGAAAGAATGGATTGCGTGCCGATTTAGCTGAGTCAGTTGCAGCTATCCATCCCCGCTTTGTTCGTTTCCCCGGTGGATGCGTAGCGCATGGTGATGGATTAAAAAATATTTATCACTGGAAAAATACCATTGGCCCATTGGAAGCCCGCAAACCGCAGCGCAATCTTTGGGGTTATCATCAAACTGCCGGGCTGGGTTATTTTGAATACTTCGAGTTTTGTGAAGATATTGGCGCAGAGCCACTGCCCGTGGTGGCGGCAGGTGTCCCTTGCCAGAACTCGGCTTCAAGTCCATTGGGGGGAGGCCAGCAATGTGGCATTCCCATGAATGAAATGGATGAATATGTACAGGATATTCTGGACCTTATTGAATGGGCAAATGGATCTGTTGCTACCAAATGGGGAAAGAAAAGAGCAGAAGCTGGTCATCCCAAACCGTTTAACCTGAAATTTATCGGCGTAGGCAATGAAGACATGATCACCGATATATTTGAAGAGCGGTTCACGATGATCTATAAGGCAATAAAAGAGAAGCATCCCGAAATTACGGTCATTGGAACTGTAGGGCCTACGTTTGAAGGAACCGATTATGAGCAAGGCTGGAGTATTGCCTCAAAGCTGAATGTTCCAATTGTTGATGAACACTATTACCAATCTCCCGGTTGGTTCATTCATAACCAGGAATACTATGACAGTTATGACCGTTCGAAATCGAAGGTGTATTTAGGTGAATATGCAGCGCATTTACCAGGCAGACCCAACAATTTGGAAACTGCTTTGGCCGAAGCTCTTTATTTGACTACACTGGAACGTAATGGCGATGTGGTACACATGACTTCCTATGCTCCTTTGCTTGCCAAAGAAGGTCATACCCAATGGAGCCCTGACCTGATCTATTTCAACAATACCCAGGTGAAACCTACAGTGGGTTATCATGTCCAAAAATTGTATGGTATTAATGCCGGTAACGAATATCTGCCGGCTACTATTATCTTGTCCAACAACCAGGATGCGGTAAAGAAACGGATTGCTTATTCGATAGTGCGTGATACAAAAAGCAAAGACCTGATCATAAAACTGGTTAATCTTTTACCGGTTGCTGTTCCATCCGAAATAGATCTAAAAAACATTGGGCTTGCCGGTACTAACGCAGTGAAAACTGTTTTACAGGGCAACGATCCTTCAGATAAAAATGCAATGCCGGTTGAATCGACCATTGCGGTATCGGAAAAATTTGTTGCTGAATTACCGCCGTATTCATTTACTGTTATCCGTATAAAAACAAAAGGTTGACAGATGAAATAATTAATGGGAATTGGTATTGATCAAATGCTCATTGGTGTTATTGGTTTGCTGAATATTCTTTCTTCCTGAAGGCTTTCTTTTCCTTCTGATATTTTTTGGTTGTTTTTATGAAAATTAAATGACTATTGCCACAGAATCTAAAGTTTTAGAGATGAAATGAATTTTCTT
>CAMLEX010000637.1 GCA_946479055.1 uncultured Bacteroidota bacterium
CAAGGCTCATTTTGGTGGCAGCCCCAATCATATAGCATGGATCACCGGTCACCTTGTAGCCACCCGCTATACGCTTGGCGCGGTGTTGGGACTTACTGACAGGGAGCCTTATCCTGAACTCTTTGAAAGCGGAAAGGGAATCCAGGATGATATAGATTACCCTTCAATGGATAACCTTATAGCAGGCTGGGAAGATTTTGCCGAAAAAATTATTGACCGGCTGGAAAGCCTGACCGAGGATGAACTGCATGCCGATCCGCCTATTCAAACGCCGATTGGTGATAATACACTGCGGGGTTTTATTACATTTATCTGCCATCATGAAGCCTATCATATTGGACAGATAAGCATAGCAAGAAGGCATTTTGGTTATGAACCGATGAGTTATGCATAAGTGATCATTAATAGCTCTCAATTATTCTTCTATTCCCGCCTTTAGCCATGCTAATTTGTTGCTCAGGATTGATGTGTGGAGACACACCTTGGCCTCCACTCCTTTACGGACACACAAGGTTGAGATTAGATTGTCCTAACGACAATCCAAAAAGTATAACGCCAACTGATCAATTTTCAATGGTGCAATTTTTTTTATTTTGCAGCTAATAGCAGCAATCAATGCGTTGTGTGCTATTTTGATGCAGCTTTAAGCTCATAAAAAATTAAAAAAATGAAAACATATTTTGTTGACTCTTTTACTAATCAAAAATTCAAAGGAAATCCGGCTGCTGTTTGTATTGCCGAAAATGATTTGGACAGTACAACTATGCAAAGCATTGCAACAGAAATTGGCTTTTCTGAAACTGCATTTATAAAACAAATAGCAGACAACATTTATAGCATAAGATTTTTCACGCCAAAGATTGAAATTCCTTTATGTGGACACGCCACATTAGCTTCGTCAAAAATTATTTTCGACACGACTTCATTCGATAGTATAAAATTTATTAACTGTAATGATGCTGAATTGTTTATTGAGAAAGTAGAGAATAAAATCAAAATGCAATTTCCTGTTTATGACACTGAAGAAATAGAAGTGCCTCAAAAGATGTTAGATGCGCTTGGAATTTATGAAATTGTAAATAAAAGGTACAGCCCTAAAAATAAAATAATTTTAATTGAAATTAAAAGTGCACTTGAGTTGGCAGTTTTGAAACCTGATTTTACTGCATTGATAAATTCATATACAGGAATCAATGGTGTATTAGTAACTGCTATTTCTGACAGTGAAAATTTTGATTTCCACTACAGATATTTTTGGCCTTGGGTAGGAACTAATGAAGACCCTGTAACAGGTGGTATTCAAACTTTTTTGACAAAATATTGGGCAATAAAATTAAATAAAACAAAATTGAATGCTTATCAATCTTCATTAAGAACAGGAATAATGAGTACAGAGCTTTTAAGAGATAAAGTTTGTATTGTAGGGGAAGCAGTAACCGTATTAGAAGGACAATTTATTTTATAACAATGAATTAATAAAAATGGTTTTCATTACACAACTAATTTACATTTTGGACGGACAGGAAACTGTTTTCAATCATTTTGAAGCCATTGCTATTCCGGCAATTTCAAAATACAATGGACGACTTTTGCTTCGAGTGCGACCTGGAGAAGATGCTTATATAGAAAGTCATATAGAGAACCCGTATGAAATCCACCTTGTAGAATTTGAAACTGACAATGACTTTGCAAATTTTATGATGGACGAAGAACGAAAACGATTTCTGCACTTGAAAGAGCAATCCATAAAATCGGTTTTGCTGATAAAAGGGACAAAGCTATGACGACAAGAATGCCTGTTGAAGAAACAGCGTAATTGCATCATAGTAGACACACCAAAGCTGGAGCCTGTTTAAAAATGAAAAATGGGGCTAAGCCCCGCTGAAATTCATAGTTATTTTTCAGTTGGCTAAAGCCAACTGCAATGAAGAAAGATAACAGCCAAAAACCGCTATCACTTGCAGTCAGCTTTAGCTGACTGAACGAAAAAATAATATTATTGTGTGGCTTTAGCCACATTCATCCGTATATCTCTAATCAATCGCCACCCCTACTCTCAATGCTTTTAAACCTGAAACTCCTTGCAATTCTTCAAGATCCAGTTCTTCCAGGTCATTGGTCAATATATTTTGCTCCTGCAGATACCGGATATAGCTAATGTATTCATCAGCTTCCTTCTGGCTGAAGTATACCAATGCGATTTTGCCTGGTTGTGTGAGCCTTTCCTTTTTGTTTTTGATAGAAACTTTATCAATCCGCTTCTTAACGATATGGTAGCGTATATTGTAAGCACCTTCTACATCAAATCGTTTTTCGTCTTTCCTGAATTTTATATCTATCGCCTGCGAATGGATAAAAATGAGCTGTGTTGTCTCAACTGGTTTTGACAACTGCGGCAATAAAGCATTTGAATATTTTGCTATAGCAGCCATTGAAGTCAATTGCAACAACCTGAGATTTTTTAAATAAATATCATTGAACGGTTTGTCCGGTGCAATAGACTGTCCTATGTAAATATCATACTCAACCCCATCTGTCCTGAACTTTTCAAAATAGCTCGGATACGCCTGCTGTATTTCACCCTTCATCATTTCCATATATTTATTAACGGAGGAAATAACCGTATTCATTGATGTTTCCAACTGGCGCCTGTTTTCCGTGGCGATTCCATTATCCGTATCAATGGCATCAAAATATTTCTCTATCAAAGGCGCTAAGGCTGGATTGCCTTCCTTAAATTGGAGCAGGAAAGGGAAAATATTATTTTCCAGGAAATCATTCAATCTTACTTCCTGGTTAAAACCTGAAGCGCTATTAATCTTATCGACCCATTTGCGGGTCAAAAATATTTTTTCATCAAGCAGGCCAAAACCGGATTCCTGTTTGAGTTCATTAAGCACTTCCAACAATATCGTAAACTGTACTTTTAAATCTGTTCGTAAAGCGGCATTACGTTCTATTGTAGAATTCCGTACGTCCACCGCCCCATACAACGGATATACCTTTTCAAAAACAATTTCCTCTATTTCCTGTTGCCCTTTTTGGTCGTGTTCATCTCTTAAATAATGCCAGGCGGCTTCATTAAATTTCCATTGTACCGATGGCTGTATAGCCGTAAACTTTTCTTTTACAACATGATCAATGCTGTTATTAAATTCGTCCACATTATTTTTTAAAAGCTGAGCAAGCAAAGGCATAGCCGGATCAAGCTTTGAAAGCAAAGCCTCATCGAGAAGCCCTTTCTTTTCAGAATATATTTCCAGTACACCTGTCAGCACATTGTTGAAATAAACCGGTGACAATGCATAAGCATGAATACCTTTTGCTTTCAACATTTTGAGGTAAGGCTGACGTTCTTCATCATCCGGGCCTATTTCCCTGAAAAATATTTGCTTTGGATTTTTGAAATAATTGTTGGCCAGGTTCATATACGCCATTTCACCCATTCCGTTTTCCTGGGCTATACTCATCAGCTTGCTGTTAATACATTCACCATCATTAAAAATCAATTTGTTGTTCACTTCCAGAACAGGCAATAGACCAAATTCAATATCATTA
>CAMLEX010000638.1 GCA_946479055.1 uncultured Bacteroidota bacterium
AACTTACACCGCAGGAAATGACTTTCAATAACCTCCTTATTGAAACCAACAACAGTACGATCCGCAATTATTTCCGGATGAGTTATGATGACATGAGCAGTATGAATGATTTTGTTCATAAGGTAAAAATGCAGGCCAACTTTGATAATTCGGAAATTGACAGTGATGATATCGCCTTCTTCGCTCCTGGCATGCAGTCATGGGAAAAAAATATCCGGCTGAAAGGCGCCGTCAGGGGAACTGTAGATGACCTGGTAGGCAAAGATCTTATCATAGAGGCCGGCCATAATACATTGTTGAATGGCGATATCAGTATGGCAGGCTTACCTGATATCAACCAAACGTTTATTGATTTTAAAGCCAATGATTTCAGAACAACCTATGATGATGCGGCGGCATTTGTTCCTGCTATTCGTACTGTAACAACACCTAACCTGAGAAGACTACAGTTTATAAGATTCAACGGAAGTTTTACAGGATTCGTCCGGGACTTTGTAACATTCGGTACTATTCAAACCAACCTGGGTATCGTTAAGAGTGATTTGAATATGAAACTACCGGCAGGGCAACAGCCCATTTATTCGGGAACTATCTCTACTGATTATTTCAAACTGGGAGATTTTCTTGGCAATTCACAGATCGGCGCCGTAGCCTTAAACAGTTCTGTGAAAGGAACAGGATTTGATGAAAAGAACAGGCAGGCGGATATTGATGGTAAAATTCTTTTTGCAGACTACAATGGATACAGGTATGATAATGTAACTGTGAAAGGAAAGTTGGATAAAAAACGCTTTGAGGGTAACGCCTCTATTAAAGATGAAGAAGCAGATCTTACTCTAAATGGATTAATTGATTTTAATAGTAAAACCCCAACATTTAATTTTTTGGCTGATGTACAAAAAGCTAACCTGGGAAAAATGAACCTGACAAGAGAAGATATTAGCTTTAAAGGTAAATTCAATCTTAATTTTTCGGGTGACAACATTGACAATTTCCTGGGCAATGCCAGCATCACGGAAGCATCACTGACAAAAAACGGCAACCCTTTGCCTTTTGATTCATTGATTGTTTCATCAGAATATGTCAATAATGTAAAAACATTAAAGGCAAAAGCCAATGAATTTGATGCTACCGTCAGTGGCGATTTCACTATCCGTGATCTGCCGGATGCATTTAAGCTTTTTCTAAATAAATATTATCCTGCTTATATAAAACCGCCAAACAAGCAACCGGAAAATCAATCCCTGACATTTGATATTACCACACAGTATGTTGACGATTATATTAAACTAATTGACAGCAGCCTTGCTGGGTTTAACAACAGTCATATTTATGGCAACCTGGATACACGCAATAGCCAGCTTAATCTTACTGCCGATGTTCCCCAGTTTAAATACGGCAAGTATAATTTTGACAATGTAGAATTAAGGGCAAAGGGAAACCGCGACAGTCTTGCTCTGAATGGCGGAGCTTCCAATATCAATATAAGTGACAGTTTAAATGTGCCGCTGGTACTTTTTCGGGTCAATGCACATGATGATGTTTCAAAAGTACAAATATATACAGGCGCCAACCAGGCTATCAACCAGGCTAATATAAATGCGCAGGTACTTACGTATAATAATGGTGTAAAAATTGAATTTGATCCTTCATCCTTTGTTGTTAATGGCAAAACATGGACAATAGAAGAGAGTGGCGAATTGGAATTCCGAAAAAACATTCCGGCCAGCGGCCAGCTTGTTCTCCGGGAAAACAACCAGGAAATAAGGATGAAAACCAGACCTTCCGAAACAGGCGACTGGAATGACCTGGTGATAGATCTTAAAAAAATAAATGCCGGGGATTTTGCTCCTTTTTTTCTTCCTAAAAACAGGCTCGAAGGGTTGATATCCGGCAACATATTGGTAGAAGATCCGATCAACAATCCTTATATCACATCCAATGATATTATTGCAGAAGGCCTTCGGCTGGACAATGATTCACTTGGCGATGTAAAAGCCAATGTGGTATATGATAATAAAACCAAACAATTGACAGCAAAAGGTAATACGCTTGATAATCCTAGCAGTCTTGCCTTTGATATGAATTTGTTTTTGGGAAGTGCTGAACAACAACAAAACAATCTTGTTGCTCTTAAAACAAATAATTTTCAGATAAAGATCCTGGAACGTTTTTTAGGAAATTTATTTTCAGATATGCAGGGCTATGTAACTGGCAACTTTGATCTGCGGGGAGCTTTTAATAAACTGGAAGTAACCGGAAAAGGACGTTTGAAGGATGCAGGATTGAAAGTAAACTTTACACAATGCTTTTATAAAATACAGGATACAGAACTTGAACTAAAGCCTAATGAAATAAATTTAGATGGCATTGTATTAACGGATCCTGTTTCCGGCAATCCCATTTATCTTACAGGAGGTATTCAGCATACTACTTTTAAAAACATGTTTTTTGGTCTTACCGTATCAACGCTGAAACCTAATACAAAAGGGCCTCAATTTAATAAGCCAGTTTTATTGCTCAATACAAATTACAACGACAACAAGCAATTTTATGGCAGGGTAAGAGGAACCGGCTCATTTTCATTATCAGGATACCAATCGGATATATATATGAAAATAGATGCTATCGCTTCCACATCGGATAGCAGCACCGTTACGATTCCTTCATCTAAAAGCCGGGAGTCAGGTATCGCCGATTTTTTGATAGAAAGAAAATACGGTCGTGAAATGGTGGATGATAACTTAGGTGGTGCAGCAAATGTTACTTATGATGTTGACGTAACAGCTAACCCGATGGTAACCGTAAGAGTAATACTCGATGAACAGACAGGCGATGAAATAAAAGGAAAAGGAACTGGAAGTTTAAATATTCATTCCGGTACCAACGAAAAAATGACGATGCGTGGCCGCTTCGATATTGAAGAAGGAGATTATCTTTTTACTTTCCAATCGTTTTTCAAAAAACCATTCCAGATAAGAAAGGGAACAGAAAACTTTATTTCCTGGAACGGTGATCCGTATGCTGCCAAGATAAATTTTGAAGCCATTTATATTGCCGAAAATGTAAGCTTTTCTCCTTTGTCCACTATCCTCCAGGATCAAACTTTTACGAGGCTCAGGGATGATGTATATGTTGTAGTCAATTTATCAGGCGACCTGTTTACACCCAATTTTAAATTCAGTCTTGCCTTTCCGCCCAATAGCAAGGTGAATAGTGATTTTTCGGTCTCTAAAAGTATTGAGCAGATGGAGAATAGTGAGAGCGAGATCAACCGCCAGGTTACTTACCTGATCGTTTTCAACAGTTTTGCACCGCCTGAATCAGGGCCCACTAATGTTGGATTTGGCTCCACAATCAATGAACTTACTTATAATACTATTTCCAGTATCTCCGGTTTGTTCTTTAATGAGATCAATAAAAAACTGAATAGTGAGTTATCGAAGATATTAAAGACTGATAATATCAGTATCAATTTCAGTGGGTCAGTTTATAACCGCAATCTGCTTGATCAGCAAAGCAATAATAATTTCAATATCAACCAGAGCAATTTTAAT
>CAMLEX010000639.1 GCA_946479055.1 uncultured Bacteroidota bacterium
ACCAATTATATCCGCTGAAGATGTGTGATTACCGCTGCTATTGTCCAAATAAATATTCCGGAAATTGTTAGGGTGCATCTCAAATTTTCGCATAGCTTAAACCCACCCCATCAAAATTTCCTTTTACGAAACTGTTTCTTCCCCTCCGAGGAGAGGGTGCAACATTTTCTCTGCTGCAATGGCGTAAGCGGTAATACTGCGAAAATTTGAGATGCACCCGATTGTTATCAATTTTGATTTATCCATTCGTCAAAACTTACTAATTCATTGGTGGCTATTTTTTTTGCCATCTCGATTTGTCTTTCGGAATCCGGACCCATGTAAGTGTACTTTTCAAAATACTCAAACATTCCAGCTAATTTTTTTGCTCCTTCAAAAAAAGTTGAATATAATTCAGATGGTACCTGTGTGAAACTGTATTCTTTACTAATGGCTTTATATGCTTCAATGATATCATTAAAACTATTCAACTCTGTGGCTAATGAAAGATAGCTGCCATTACCTGCTTTTTCAGGCTGCAAAAATGCCCCCGCAACTACTTTTCCCAGGTCGTTAATGTCCGACATGTGAATTACTTTTTTTGTTGGATCAATCGGAAGTGTCCAACCAATAGAACCGTCCTGCTTGGGTTGAGGGCTAAGCGCCCCCACAAGATTTTGATAATAAAATGGCGGTTGAACAAATGTCGAATATTTAAAGCCTGCAGTTTTTACAAGATCATCCACTCTTGCTTTTAAAGTAAAATGGGGAACTTCAAACGCTGCTTTACTGATGATTTCTACGTTTGGAAGTGTTGACCAAATAAAATGTTGTATTCCCGTTTCTTTTGCTGCTTCAATGGCATTTTTACCTTGTGCAATTTCGTTTGCACCTTCCCAGGTATTAGTTACTGCAAATACACCATAAGCATTTTTAAAAACGTCTTTTAAAGATCGTACATCGTCTAAATCTCCTTTGACTACTTCATGTGCTTTTCCCTTGTATTTTTCAGGGTTGCGGGTCATTGCTCTTACATTATATACCCCCTGACCGGCTAAAGCATTTACAACTGCTTTGCCTTGTGAACCTGTTGCTCCAATTACTACTATTGTTTTTTTCATTTTGTTTTTTTTAAAATTATGTTTGCCTGATGATGTGTTGAGAAACCGACTCTCTTTTTCATGATAATTGAATTGAAGCAGCATCTTGATTTCGTTTCAGGATGCTGCATTAGTTTATATACACTCTAAAGCTTGATGACTTTCTGCATTACTAAAGTTTGTTGCATAATGCTCAATAAAGAGCAGAACCTCGAAGAGTGCGACACCCGTCCGAACGGATTTCATCCGGGCGGGCAACAAAAGTTTAATAGTAGTAATGTCGTTGGGCTCATAAAAAAATTCCCATTGCCGCCGATAGAGTGCAGACAAATAATTTATGCATGCACTTCTTCCGGTTCAGTGGCAAGAAGTTGTTGCTCCCATAGGTAATTTGTTCCTATGTTGCCTGCATGCTCCATAAGTGCCTGACCTACTCCGGCAACTGTTTCTGTGCGGGCCCAGTCTCGTTGCAATTCAGCAGCAAAAACATTCCATGTAATGGGAGTAACTCCTGCTTGTATCATACGATGTATAGCCATCTCATGTGCCTCTACACTTACACCGCCTGATGCATCGGTTACAGCATACACATCATATCCTTCACCTGCAGCCTGGATAGCAGGAAATGCAAGACATATCTCCGTCCAAAGTGCTGCTATTACAATTTTTTTTCTTCCGGTTTGCTTCACCCAATCCACTACACGTTTATCTTCCCACGCATTGATAAAAGTGCGGTTAATGGGTTTTTGTTCGGGAAATACTTCCTGCAATTGCTTGATCAAATAACCGCCGCGTTCTTCAACAACTGTGGTGAGAAGTGTTGGTACATCAAATACTTTAGCTGTTTTTGCCAGGCCAACAACATTGTTAATGATTGTTTGCGAATCATGACTTCTTAATCCCGCAAACTGAAAGGGTTGATGATCAATTAAGATTAATGCCGAGTTTTCAGGAGTTAATAATGCACCTAATCCGGCTTTTGAATTTTTTTCCATCGTTTAGAATTTTAAATTGTTTGATACTGATTTGCAGATGTAAAATTGCAGTCAGTGCCAACCGAAAAACGATGACGTTTCGTAAAAAAAGATGTTGATAAATGTCAACGAAAAAGGAGAGAAAAGAATTATTTTTTTACTGTCCGGTTACGAACGCGGCTAAGTGTTTCTTTCGTAATACCAAGATAAGAAGCGATGATGTGCTGCGGGAAGCGTTGTAAAAATTCGGGATATTTTTTTTCTAATTCAGCATAGCGTTGTTCTGCAGACAAACTGATATTATTGCTCACCCTGTTGAGCAACGCAAAGGAATGTTTCTCGTCTAAGCTTTTACTCATTTCTTTCAGTGCAGGAATGGCATCAAGGAGCTTTATCGAATCCGCCCTTGTAATAAGAAGTGCTTCGGTGTCTTCCCAGGCATCTATAAAATAATGGGAAGGGGTGAGCATGATATAACTTTCACGGTCGCCTGCCCACCAGTTTTCTATGGTCAAATAAACAACATGCTCCACACCTTTTTCATCAACGCTGTATTGGCGCATAGCACCTTTAAGAATGAATCCAAGGTATTTGCACACTTCGCCTTCCTGTAAAAAGTATTGCCGCTTACGGAATCTTTTGGGTATGCAGGCTTCTTCAAGCATTCTCACGTCATCCCCGGTAAGGGGTGTTGTTGAATATTTCTGAATGTATTTTATAAGTGGTTCGTGTATTGACATAGTTGCTTTGCAAAAATACTATTCCGGTTCTTAATGTCGGGATGTAGTGTCTTTCGCCCTTTACCCAGTCCTGCTGGTTGAGATCCTGCTTACGTCAAAAAAGCCGAAGCAGCTGTAACAATATGTATTGGGACCGCATTAACTATTGCGAATCAAAAAATCGAAAAATAACTAAAAAAGAGGGTTCGAAAAAACAATAAATGTCATAAATACACTTAATTTAGAGTTTGGAAAAAGTTTGCATTTCATTTAGCCATTTAAAAAACAAATTTGTGAGATTGCTTGTCAGACCATCTTCATTTAAAACAGTAATTCCTGTTTTATTCTTTTTCATCGGCACTACTGTAGTTCAGGCGCAAGCCGGAAAAAAATTTCATAACTGGGCGGCAACTCCTCCTATGGGCTGGAACAGTTGGGATTGCTTTGGACCAACAGTGACTGAAGCAGAAGTAAAAGCCAATGCCGATTATATGGCTAAATATCTGAAGCCCTATGGTTGGAACTATGTTGTAGTGGATATCCGGTGGTATGTTGGTAATGATAAGGCCCACGGCTATAATGAAAAAGATCCGGATTATGTACTGGATAAATACGGCAGGTTTTTGCCGGCTGTAAACCGTTTTCCTTCTGCTGCTGGTGGTAAAGGTTTTAAACCTTTGGCCGACTATATTCATAGTAAAGGTTTAAAGTTTGGGATTCATATTATGGGGGGAGTGCCGGTATTAGCAGTTAATCGCAATCTCCCTGTAAAAGGAACTAATGT
>CAMLEX010000640.1 GCA_946479055.1 uncultured Bacteroidota bacterium
AGCTGCGCTCAGAGATTTGATAGAAGCCTTAGTGTTGATACCATATCCTTCAAAAAGACCCGGTGTTTTCCACTTATCACTGGTTGAGCTCTGCGAAAAGCGCCACTGGGCAGAGCCTGATTCCTCAGTACCATCAATTTTAACTTCCTGGTCGATATAGAACAGGCCAACGACACCACTTACACGGGAAGATAAGTCACCCGCATAACGAACCTCCTGAGACCAATTCCGGTGCCTGGCAGGGTTTTGCGATTTGGATAGTGCCTGCAAACCGGTAAAGTCCCTATCATTTGAAGGATCCCAATCCCAGTAGCGCCATGCTGTGGTGGAGGTTAGTGTGCCCGCTCCGATTTTTGATTCAATGTTAAGCGATGCACCACCGAGATCGTTGCCTGATCGCCAGGGAGTATCGTGATCGATTTTCCGGTCGAAAGCGTTCAGGCTTGGCAGGGTATAGTTGAGATCGGCAATGATTGCATTGAATTGACGGTACGCTGCCCGCTTTGTTTCTACAACACCTGCTACTACTTGTGCGTAGCCATCGGGACGCTGGCGGGAAGCGTCTGCAGCCAGCGTAATGGAGGTATTATCTGATGGCTTGAACAACAACTGGCCACGAAAGCCCAGGTTGTTAATATCATTAGTATATTTTCCGGTATTTATGTTCTCAATCACACCATCGCGTTGCGTACCGGAAAAAGACAGGCGTGCTGCTAATTTTTTGTTTAAAGGACCGGTTATAGAAGCTTTGGCCTGAACGTATCCATAGTTTCCGTAGCTCACTTCAAAGTTGGCGCCCGGTTTAAAATTCGGCTTACGTGTTGTTATGTTGAACGCGCCTGAAGTCGTGTTCTTACCGAACAGCGTTCCCTGCGGGCCCCTCAAAACTTCAATACGTTCTACGTCGATGAAATCGAATGTTGCTGCTGCGGGACGAGCATAGTAAACACCATCCACGTAGAAACCCACTCCCGGATCAAGACCATCATTGGTGAGACCGAATGGTGAACCAAGACCCCTGATATTAATGCCTGTGTTGCGTGGATTGGACGTATAAAGCTGAACCGAAGGAACAAACTCCTTCACACGATTGACGTTGAAGGCACCCGCATCTTCCACCGTGGATCCGGATATTACCGAAATGGGAATTGGAACGTCCTGTAATACCTCTCTACGGCGACGGGAGGTGACAATAATGGTATCCCTTTGATACAGCACTTGCAATTGTATCAATATATTATTTACATTACTATTTCTGATAACCCGCTCCTGGGGTTCAAACCCTGCATATGATATGATTAATGTAAAAGGAAATTTTTGAATACCAGGAAAAGAAAAGTAACCCGTGGAATCAGTAGTAGTGCCGATGGTAGTATTTTTTACTAGTACACTTGCATAGGGAACACCATTGTTATTATCATTGACGACACGGCCGGTAAATTGCGCAAATGCCAAAACAGGCAATAAAAATCCTAAAAATAAAATAATACGTTTCATTTAATTGGTTTTGATTAGTCAGAGAAATTATACAGCATAAAAGTCTATAAATTTTATAGACTAATTGAGGAAAAAAAATTTTACCTAAACATCTGATAACTGTTTTTAATGTTGAATGTATCGGCACAACATCGTTGGGTAGTTTCCGGCAGCAAACGGTATAAATGAGAAATTTTCTTTTTCATATAAAAATGTTCTGCAAACATAAGGGTATTTTATATTGTCTACAAAATTAGTAGACTATTTTTTTAAAAGAATTTCCCTTTACTAGTCTTCTCCTTTTCTATTAAAATATTTTGATTAATATTTTTATGCTCCAGAAAATGACAAGAGCACCCAGTAATATGAAGGATGTTTTTTTAGGTAACCTACCGGCAAGCTTTGCCGCAAAAGGTGCGGCAACGAATCCACCTATTACCAATCCAAGAATCGTTTGCCAATGGCTAACGCCCAACATGGTAAAAAAAGTAAAGGCACTGGCCAGCGTAACAAAAAACTCAGTAAGGCTTACCGAGCCTATGACATATTTAGGGCTTCTGCCTTTTGTGATCAGAGTAGTGGTAACAATAGGTCCCCAGCCACCGCCACCAAATGAATCCAAAAATCCACCAGCTCCTGCTAATGCACCATAACGTTTGAATTTTTTTTGCGGACGTTGTTTACGGAAAGCGGATATCAAAATTCTTATCCCGAGGAATAAGGTATAAACTGCCAGGATGGGCCTGATATATTCGATATGAGTTTCGCCTAACTTGGTTAATAAAATAGCGCCTAATATGGCGCCTATTACGCCTGGGATCAGCAGGGCTTTAAATAATTTCTTATTTACATTACCAAATTTATAATGACTGTATCCCGATGCGCCACTCGCAAACATTTCAGCCGTATGGATACTACCGCTGATTGCTGCCGGATTTACACCTGCAGACAACATGATAGTAGCACTGGTAACTCCATAGCCCATTCCCAAAGCGCCATCCACCATCTGGGCAAGGAAACCGGCCAACAACATCAATGGAAAATTTTTATCCAATGTTTGGTACCAGCCTATCGCGTCATCACCAATTTCTTTCAATGGCAAGTAAGAAAAAATAAAGTGACCGATCAGCATCAGGGCAAAGCCAATTAATGAATAGGTGGCGATCTTTCTCCATCTCTTTTCCTTGTCCACATTATCTTTCTCAACCAATATTTTGGTAAGTGCATTCAGTTTTTTTACTTTATATTCAAAGTTGCCATTGAGCTTATTGCGAACCTTATGGATATTTTCAATGGCTTCATCTAACCCTGCGGGCAGGGCATCGTTCAAAACTTCTTTGATCCTTTTGGCTACGGTTGGCGATTTACCATTGGTAGATATTGCAATTTTCAGGTTACCCTTTTGTACGATGCTGCTTAAATAAAAATCGCATTGTTCAGGTGTGTCAGCCACATTCACCAGTAATCTATTTTCTTTGGCCAATTTACGGATACGCAAACTCTCTGCTTTATCATTGATGGCAATAATCACTAACTCTTTTGCCTGCAGATCTTCCAATTGAAAATTTCTTTTTTCAATCACTACATTGGGGTGTGAAGCCGCCAGTTTAATTACTCCATCTGAAACAGAAGCAGCCACAATATGCACAGACGTTGAAGGAGCATTGGTCAGCAAAGCGGTTAGTTTTTCCAAGCCTACCTTTCCTGCGCCTACCAGGAGCACCCTTAATTCCTCCAGTTTCAGAAAAACAGGAAACAAATGATTACCGGAAGTCTGAAATGAATCATCTTGTTTTTCCATCTCTGCACTTTCTATTTTTTCCAATAACTCACTCATAACCTTGAATTAATTGATTGAATAAAATTTATCCGCACTACGGGTTGATAAGTGTCGGTGTTAAACTGCCACCAATTCATCACTAACAATTGTACCTGGTTCTTTTTATTAAAGGAATATTCACCTCCCAACCATGCCCGGTACTGGTCCCAGTCTTTTCTTTCTTTACTGCTTTGCCACATCAGTTCGTTTCCCATCATTGCTTTCCATCGTTCCGTAAACTTGTAGTATGCTTCCAGCCT
>CAMLEX010000641.1 GCA_946479055.1 uncultured Bacteroidota bacterium
TTCCAGTGTATTTTAATCCAACTTATGCCAACGGTACAGTGTTTATCGGGAACGGCACCGATCTCTATGCATTGAATAGCGTTACAGGTGAATTAAAGTGGAAAACCCCTCTCAAGGGCGGGGCCTCAACAAGCCCGCAGGTGGCTGGCAACCTGGTATACATTGCTGTTTCCCGCACGGGATTTAACCCGGAGAGTTATATGATTGCAGTTGACGCAACTACGGGTATCATTAAATGGAAAGATCCGATTTTAACGGACTTTATTTTTTGCAACCCGACAGTCGCAGACGGCCGTGTAGTGACTGCTAGTTTTTATGGAGGCCTGCGTTGTTATGATGCAGCGACAGGTGCTTTGTTCTGGACCTTCCCGATGGGAATTGTCAGGGATAATCCGTCGGTGGTAAATGGCACGCTTTATATAGGATCTGAAAGTTACAGGCTGATAGCTATTGATATGGCCACAGGTTTGCAAAAATGGGCACTTCCAAGCTACTCAGATAATAATAACCATTTAATTCATGGAGTAGGCAACAGCCCTACCGTACATAACGGCGTTTTGTATACCGGTGCACCTTTAAGGGCATATGATATTACAACGGGTTCTTTAAAGTGGGAATATTCTCTTGTGAATAGCGCAGTCTTACGGCCCGTTTGTGAAAACGGAACGGTTTTCGGCACCTCGCCAGGTGATATCGTGTTTGCAATCAATAGCGATGGTTCAGTTAAATGGCAATATGGTAATGTCGGTAATGTACAACCTGCCGTGGAAATTGCGAATGCTACGGTAGCCCATAACATTGTTTTTACAGGCTGTGGTAACAATAATAAATTAATTGCGCTTAATGCTGCAACCGGGCAATTACTCTGGACCTATGAAGGTACCATACCTTTTATCTCCGGCCCCTGCGTGGTAGATGGAAAAGACAATGCGTTTCATTCCAATTTATCGGGAGCCCAGCAATAATTTTGTTAACTATTTTCGGCTCTCAGCCGAGTCTGCTATGCTTTGGTGCTTTAGTATACAGTAATCCATGAAAAACAAGGAGCAAAGACTCAATGAATTCTTTGCTCCTTGCCAATACTAGTTGAACTGGTTATAGCTCTTTCATCACTCTTTCCAGTAATCTTTGCCCCTGCTGGTCTTCTCGAATAAATAACACGCCGAACGCCGAGGTTGGTGTTTTTCACCAACCGCATTGCAGTAGGAAGTTCTGTATTCCCCGGGTCTTCTTATCTTACCCCGACGGGCTGGAAACACCAGGGACAAGCAATAAATTTTTACGGTACAATTTTTTCACGCTACAATTTTGAATTAAAAATTATTCTATTACAAACCAGGTATAGTTTCCCGACTCTATGGTAAATGACAATTCGATTTCATCCTTCTTATTCATCCTTATCGTTTTCAACCCCATTCCTTTCTCTCCAATAAGGACTGAGTTTTTTAAACCAGTATAATAGAGCGGAACCCGGATCGTTCTTTTGATCTTTTCCTTTAATGGGTTATATAACATGAGCAATCCTTTTGTTTTTAAAGAAGGGTTAACATGCAGTATCCCGTCCCAATCTTCTTTCTCGACGAGTCTCCTCCAGCAGTAATTTCAAGTTATAGGAAAATCGGCGGATGGTACTCGTCGGATTGTAGGATTGCCGTACCTTACTTTTATGTCTCGACATCAGAAAATAACCAGACGGGGTATTTACTTTATTACTTTTACAAACCATGCATGACTTCCGTTGATACAATTAACGGAAGGTTATAGCCAGGTATACAATTGGTTTAAAATTCTGAACGAGAAAAAACATGTAATAACCGGTTTTGTAAATAAAGTACTCCATCCCACCGCTAAGAGTAAAACCAACGCTCAAAATAAACAATATGAAATACAAAACTTTCTTATTAAGTCTCAGCATTTCATTAATAATAACCGGATGTTCAAATAATAAACAAGATGGTAAAACTGGTAATGAGGCAGTGCAAAAAGTACTAGCTGCTGACCCAGGTGTAATTAAAGTTTATGTAGAACAGAATGGAGAAATTACCGCCAACGGAACTTCAATTTCTCTTACAGATCTTGACTCATCTTTTAGCCAACTTAAAAACAACGGTGGCATACTTTATTATTCCCGTGCAAATATTAACAGCGACCCACCGCCGCAATCAATGAAGGTGATGAATTTAATTATCAAATATAATCTTCCTGTGAAACTATATACAGACAAAACGTTTAAGGTGGAAGTCAAGTAAAATTTTTACGCCGCTGTCGGTGTTGTGCATTGCTTAAGTGCGATGGCTTCACCAACAGCCGGATTGAGTTAATTTCCATTTTTTTTGCTCCTGTTGGTCTTCTCTAATAAATAACACGCCGAACGCCGAGGCTGGTGTACTGAGCCTGTCGAAGTATCACCAACCGCATTGCGATAGAAAGTTCTGTATTTCCGGGGTCTTCTTATCTTACCCCGACGGTCAGGAAAAACCAGGGACAAGCAATAAATTTTTACGGCACAATTTTTTTCACGCTACAATTTTGAATTAAAATTATTCTATCACAAACCAGGTATAGTGCCCCGGCTCTATGGTAAATGACAATTCGATTTCATCCTTCTTATTCATCCTTATCGTTTTCAACCCCATTCCTTTCTCTCCAATAAGGACTGAGTTTTTTAAACCAGTATAATAGAGCGGAACCCGGATCGTTCTTTTGATCTTTTCCTTTAATGGGTTATATAACATGAGCAATCCTTTTGTTTTTAAAGAAGGGTTAACATGCAGTATCCCGTCCCAATCTCTTCCATCAGCTCTTCGTAAGTGAATAATATCGGAGTTAAGAATATCCCGGTATTTTTTATACCACTTAATGGTGTTGATCACTGTTTGTTTTGTAGCATCAGTATCATACAATCTGGGTCCACGGTAACAAGCCTGTACACCGGCGCCATAGTATTGCATCATCAATTGCTCATAATCTTTGAGGTGTTCGCTTAATGGTTCCAATACAGCTTCGGGTCCACCCCCCTGGTAGCGGGTCAATGGTACAAAGCCCCAGCTCATAGAAGGTGTTTTCTCCCAGGTACCATCAAATATGTTTTGCCTGTTCAATATTTTTTGATTTTCTCTTGGCAAGGAAAAATTTACTTCACGATAACCAATAGCAATTTTATGGGTACCATCCAGAAAATACCAATCCGGTGCATTAATATAAACGCCTTTTTCATTCAACCAACGATACAATTCTTTTTGAATTTCCATCTGCCGCCATTGCGAATCATTCAAACCTTTATGTCCCGGATGTGTTGAGGATGCACAAACATCGCCGGGATAAGGGCCATCATTTTCCCAGATATCAAAACCGGTTTGTTTAAAAAAATATTTTATTTTATCCCGATAAGCCAGGCCCCACCTACTACCAAAGCAGGGAGCATTGCCAAAAAAAGCACCACCGGGTTTACCAGTTGCAGGATTTATCACATCATCTTCATCACTGATACGGCGTGAACTGAATAAAGAATAGCCGCCAATCTTTATTCCCTTGGTATGTGCATAGTCAGC
>CAMLEX010000642.1 GCA_946479055.1 uncultured Bacteroidota bacterium
CCCTGGTAATCTAATTGAGCTTCTGTGTGATCGAGAATATCAATATTAATGTAATTAAGATTTTCAAGAGTATCCGGATTGGGGCTGTTTCCGTGTGTTCCTATCAAAATAGGATGTGCCACATCAGCCCATAGGGTTGAATTTTGCATGGTGATATTTCTGCAACCACCTGTAAAGCCAGCCCGGGTTCCATATACAGTGGTGCAATCGTCAGAGTTGCGGCAAAAAACTCCATCAAACAACACGTTGCTACTTGCAAAAACATTCATACCATCACCCCAACCGTAATAACTTATGCTTTTTACATTTCGAATTGTTACGCTGTCTGATCCGCCAGTAGAACATTGTGTAGTCACTATCCCTTCAACAGTTATATTCTTTGAGTTGGCAATCCGTACTCCCATTTTTATTGAAGGATCAATAATTCCACGACCCATCAATTTCACATCACGAACAGTTTCTATCAACAACTGCCCCATGAGCACTGCTCCGCCAGCTAAGTAAACGGTTTTTCCTGAAGACACTTTCAATTTACCACTATCAACCTTATGAACACCTGGTCCGAAATAAATAAGGTTTGTATCTTTTCTATTTGGAATAAAGTCATCAATAAGATTGGCAAAAACATGAAGGTTATGAAAAATATCACCATTAATTTCTACGGAAAGATTTCGGGGCTGATTCAATTTAAAACTAAGTGTATTGCCTTTTATATTGGGCTTGATGCCATAAGACAACGGCCGTATACGTGCCTGCTGAATGTTGCCTCTATTGCTTGTAACCGATACTTCCACTTCGCCTGAAAAATCAAAGCTGCACATCGAAGCATTTTCAACTTCATGACTGCTTCCTTTTACTTCATCCACTTTCACATTATATTCATAAAGGTTCTTCCACTTACCACCCAGCTTTCTTACTCTGACTGTATAATCACCATTGTGCATAGAATAGCCAACAGCCTGCGGTGCGGAATATGTAATTAATTCCTGTGCACTCACGCCAATACAAAAAAATAGAATCACTGAAAAAACAAATAGCCTCATACTGTAAATTTTGCTTGTATTTTTAATTATTTATCTGAGCAGTATGAGTTAATGCTTTTTGCCAAAGCAAGGCTGCACCATATACACCGGCACTATCACCCAGCAATGGTTTACAGATAGGAGTGGTCAGCTTTCCATTATTAAAAACATATTTTTTTATCCGCTCATATCCTTCGGTGTACAACAGATCTATATTGCCCACGCCTCCGCCTATTACGATCAGATCAGGATCAATGATGTTTACTAAAATAGAAATGGCACGGCCATAATTTTCCAGCAATCGCTCAATGGTAGCGGTAGCATGTTCGTCAACACCAGCAGTGTATAACTGAAGTATGTCAGATAACTTTAGTTGTTGACCCGTCTTATTGAAATAAAATTGTTCTAAAGCAGGGCCGCTTATCACCTGTTCAATACATCCTTTTTTACCACAATAACAATCCACGCCTCCTCCTTCCAGTATATTATGTCCCCATTCTCCTCCCAATCCATGACGTCCTTCAATGATTTCTTTGTTCACTACCAAACCACCACCTACTCCTGTTCCCATAATTACCCCAAACACAACTTTAGCATCAGGATACTCTTTGCCTGCACCCATTAATGTTTCGGCCAGGGCAAAACAGTTGGCATCGTTGGCCAGCTTAACGGGAATACCTAAAACATTTTCCAGGTCTTCTTTCATGGGCTGTCCATTCATGCAAACCGTATTACAGTTCTTCATGGTTCTTGTTTCGGGCTCTAACACACCTGGCGTAGCAAGACCAATTTGTCTTGGTTTTTCTTTTATTTCTTCAGCCACGTCTTCCACCAACCATAATATTTGCCAGAGAATATGCTGATAGCCTTTGTGTGCATCAGTAGGAATTCTTTTCCTGATTATGATATTCATATTTTCATCCATCACCGCACATTCTATTTTTGTTCCTCCCAGGTCAATTCCCCATAACTTCATAATTCGATTGTTTTAATTTTAATTATTCTATTTAATTCCCAGTTCTTTTTGTATCTGCTCCAATGATTTTCCTTTTGTTTCCGGCATTACCCGCCATATAAAAATGAAAGACAATAGCATCATGACGCTATAAAATATAAATGAATAAAAGCCACCTTTGGGACTTCCTTCAACAATAATGGGAAACGTCCATGATATAATAGCCGCCATGATCCAGTGTGTAAAACTTCCTAATGATCCGCCCTGCGAACGAACGGAATTAGGAAAGATCTCGGCAATAAAAACCCAGATGACCGCTCCCTGCGAGAAAGCAAAAAAAGCAATGAACCCAACCAGGTAAACGATGACAGCTGTGCCGCCACCACCGGGACTATTAAAAGCCATCGCTGTTAATCCCAGGAAAACAATCATGCCTGCCGCACCAATCAGTAATAATTTTTTCCGGCCAAACTTATCAATGAAATTCATCGCTAATAAAGTGAAGAAAAGATTAGCCACACCAATATATACGGACTGCTGAAAAGCATTGGCTTCGGTAAAACCAGCCATTTCAAAAATGCGGGGCGCATAGTAAATAATCGCATTAATACCGGATAATTGATTGAACATAGCGAGCAACACTGCATACAAAATCGGCTTGTTGAATTTTCCATTGAACAAACTTTCCTTTGTACCCTGTTTGCTTAATTCATGTTCTTCTCTTATCAGCGCAACCGCATCATGCTCACCTGTTCTTTCAAATATTTTTTTGGCCTCCTCATCTCTTCCGTTCAATACCAACCAGCGTGGGCTTTCGGGAATAGTACGAAGCAAAAGAGCAAACAAAGCGGCTGGTATGACCATGATGCCTAGCATCCAACGCCACGAATCTTCTCCGATACCACTTAATAAAAAGTTGGTAAGAAATGCAATTAAAATACCCAATACAATATTTACCTGGAAAGAACCAGCCAATCTGCCGCGGATACCGGGGGGAGCTATTTCAGAAATATACATCGGGCCTACTACCGATGAAGCACCTACGGCAATACCACCTATAAACCGGAAAGTGATAAATAAAAACCAAATAGGAGTAAACGCACATCCAACAGCGGATAGCAGGTAAAGAATGGCGATGAATGTCAAAACTTTTTTTCTGCCATATTTCTGCGCAGGTACGCCGGCTATTAATGATCCGATCACTGTACCGATAAGACTGGAAGCAACTGTAAATCCCAACCATCCAGAACTCAATGACCATAATGCCTGGATGGTTTTTTCAGCACCTGAAATAACAGCTGTTTCAAAACCAAATAAAAAACCGCCAAGCGCAGCGATCAATGAAACACGGATAGGATAACCATATCCTTTAAGAGAAACGTTGGCCGAAGCGATGTTAGTTTGTACTTGCATAGACTAATAATTTATGTAAAAGTTAGTTATTTGTTTCAAGTGTAATCATTAATTCCTTTTCCATTAAGCGGGGCATCGGCATTATTTCACCGGTGTTAGCCATATTGCCTGCCCGCCGGATGGCTTTAATGATACATCTATGCTTTTTGATGATGTGAT
>CAMLEX010000643.1 GCA_946479055.1 uncultured Bacteroidota bacterium
GTAAATAATACCAACCACCGATGAATCCCGACTTGTCGGGACCATGTGGTAAAAAACAAATAAAAATTAACACATGAAAACAAGAAATAAATTATACGCAGTCCTTCTTGCAACTGTGTTTGCTTTTGGATGCAAAAAGCAGGCTTTTGTGGATGCAAATATTTCACCTGGTACGTTGTACGAAGTAAATCCTGAAGATCAGTTTTTGGCAGCAGCAGCCGGGTCTCAGGATGATTTTGAATATTATTACGATGTATACAGGTCATTAAACTTATGGCTGCAGTATGCAACAAGTGGTGGTACTACAGGAAATTCTTTGAATTTCACCAATCTTACCGGTAATTTCAATTACAGGTATGGTAAGGTATTTTATGAAAGGGTAGGCACCCGGCTTACTGACGGTATCAGGATAATTGAAGCGATGCCTGAGGAGGACAAGGCTAAACGGATACATCAAAAAGCCATCATGCAAATCTTCAAAGCTTATTACGCATTTTATGTAAGCGATATCAATGGAAGCATGCCTTACACAGAGGCCTTCCAGGGACGGTATGAAGGTACACTTACACCGAAGTACGATACGCAACAGGAACTGTTTAATGTCCTTGACCAGGAAATTAAAGATGCTGTCAGCACTTTAAAAACTACACAACCTGTAGAACAAACGATGCTTGGAACCAATGATCCGTTTTTTGGGAGTTCATCTGACCAGGTGACAGCGTGGGTCAAAGCAGGTAATGCGCTGCGATTAAAAATTGGTATGCGCCTGATGAAAAGAGATTTAGCAAAACTAACAGCAATTGCTAACGAAGTGATTGCAGACCCGGTACAAATGTCTGGCATCGATGATTCATGGGCATTATATACAGGCGCCTCTTATGCAGATGCGAATGGTAACTGGAATCCTGCGGGTTTTTTAGCTTCAAAGCCCATTGTAGATTTTATGATTGCAAAAAGCGATCCCCGCTTAAGGATATTTTACAGGCGTAATGTAGCTGCAGGATTATATGTAGGAAGTTTTCCCAGTCCTGATGCTTCAAGACTACCGGCAAATCAGCCTTTATACAATACTCCCGGCGCGATATCTGAATTGCAGCACAGGTTGTTTGCGCCTGCCTTCGATGAAGGCAATGGCCCCGGCGATGGTGAGGGCTTTTTCCCTTTTTTGACTTACGCCGAATATTGTTTTCTCAGGGCCGATCTTATTGCAAGAAACATTACTCCAGGCGATGCGAAGGAATGGTATGAAAAAGGTGTTCGGGCTTCTATTGAATTTTACAATAAAAGGGCTGTAGCAGCAAAAGTTGAAAACTTTGTACAAGTTACTCCTGCTGAAATAACAGCTTACCTTGCTGCTCCGGGTGTGGCATTCGATCCGGCGAAAGCAACCGAGCAAATTGCCATTCAGGCTTATCTTGATTTCTTCCGTCAGCCAAGTGAAGCATGGGCATGGTGGAAAAGGACCGGATTTCCCAATACAACATCTGTATTACCATGGGCGAATCTGACATCAAACGGATCGGTACTAAAACTTGCAAGACGTGCAAGCATCAGTGTATTACCTACAACAAATCTTAATTATCAGAATCAGCAGGAAGCTCTCACCGCTATGGCGCAGGATCCTGGGTTTGGAACTAGTCCGAACGATGTATTTGGCCGCATTTGGTGGGATCAGCAATAAAGAAGTAATCAACACATTTATCAGCTCCGGCAATTTTGTCCGGAGCTGTTTATTTGATAAATTGTAAAGGTTATGTGGCGGATGTTTGTGAAATTATTTCTGGTTTTTTTGTTTAGCAGAAGCTTCACTGTTCTGGGACAGATAACTGATGCTCAGTTTGACCTTGCAAGAATAAAAAAATTTTTTCTTGTCGATGAATATGGTCAATCCCGGCGACTGACAAAAGATATAGTGAAGCCTCTCAATCTTTTTGTTTTTCTTTCTCCTGAATGTCCGCTTTGTAAAAATTATACAACCGTATTAAATAAAATTAGTCAGGACTTTTCCCGTGACAGCTTCGTTATTATTGGGATTGTAAGTGGGAAATCCTATTCACCTGAAGAAGTAAACTCGTTTAAAAAAGAATTTTCCGTGGATTTTCAATTGTTCGTTGATCCGGCTAAAAAATTGACTAACTATCTCAAAGCAACCATAACTCCTGAAGTAGTATTAATCAATGAAAAAGGCAAATTAATCTACCGGGGTGCAATAGACGATTGGGTAACTGATTTAGGAAAAAATAAACTCAGGCCTGAAAAAGAATACCTGCGATTGGCGGTAACCCAATATATAAATCACCAACCTATCTCTATAAAAAAAACAAAACCCAAAGGTTGTTATATAAATGAGTATTGAACGCTAATATAAAATGGCAACATTACTGGCAACAACCTTACTACTCCTCTCCTGGCAGGGAAGTAAGATCCGGTTAAAATCAGCAACTTAAAAATAGTTTCTTTATAACATCTTTCCAGAAATAAGCAAGAGCCTCTGTTAATTGCTGTGTCACTATTCTATTCAAAGCGGAACAAGGAAATTTTATTCGGAGGAACAACAAATCCCGAAATTTGCAGTTCATAAAATGAACAGAGAGGAGATCATCTATGAAACTTTATCCGGAATCCGCTTATTTTCAACTGGAATTTGATAGGGTGAAAGCCTTGCTGACAGCTTATTGTCAGACAGATCATGCCCGTACAAAAGCTGAGCAACTTCGCATTCATACCCGTAAAGAATTTATCGATACAGCGCTCAGGCAAAGCCATGAGTACAGGCAGTTACTACAAAACGGTATTTATTTCCCGAATGATTATATACTGAACCTGGCAAAAGAATTAAAACTTTTATCGATTCCCGGTGCGGTACTAACAGGCGAACAATTACTGCTCATCAGGAAACTGGCAGAAAGTATTGAAAAGATATTCCGTTGGTTTGACCAGGAACGGAGGTCGGCTTATAATGGATTGGCGAAAGTGATAGAAAATACCTATTATGAAAAAGCGATCATCGGAATGATTGACGATGTATTGGATGATCATGGGCAAGTAAAAGATACTGCATCCAATGACCTGAAAGATATCCGCCTTAGTCTTTATCGGAAAAGAAATGAATTGCGCCGGCTATTTGAGAGAATCGTTTCTAAGTTGAATAAACAGGGCTACCTGGCCGAGATAAAAGAAAGTTTTATGAATGGCCGTCGTGTGTTAGCTGTTTTTGCCGAACAGAAAAGAACGGTCAAAGGAATTTTGCATGGGGAAAGTGAAAGCCGTAAAACTGCTTTTGTAGAACCCGAAGAAACCATTGATCTCAACAACCAGGTAAACGAACTGGAAAATGATGAACGAAAAGAAGTGTACCGTATTCTCAGGGACTTAACGGCAAAACTATCTGTTTATGCTCCTTTGCTTACTTCTTATCATGTGGTAGTTGGTGATTATGATTTTATCAGGGCCAAAGCAAAACTGGCGATAGAAATTAAAGGAGAATTTCCTGCTGTTGCCGATAAAGCACATGTGCATTTAGTACAAGCCTATCATCCTTTA
>CAMLEX010000644.1 GCA_946479055.1 uncultured Bacteroidota bacterium
CATACTGACAGCTATCTCGGGGCTGTTCAATCCTGTTGCCAGTAATGCTGCAATTTCTTTTTCCCTTTTTGTGAGTGAAGAAATTTTATTAAAATTCTCTTTGAAAAACCCGTCATTTTCCAATACACGGTATAGACGGTTTTTCAATTCTCCCAATTGATGCAAATCGTGTGTAAACATCACGACTTCTTTTGGCTGGCCGTTACCATCCTTATTAAGCCGGGTAGCGGTAATATGCCATTCATAGGTGCCATCTTTATTGATGGAGCGGTAAAAAAAACTATAGGTTTCTGCGGTTTTTTTATCCGCCAGGAAAACCGCTATTTCTTTGGCCAGTTCCTGCTGCATTGTTTCCGTCAGTGGTTGCCTGAAATGCCGGTGGAGAAGCGAAGATCCAGGAAATTTATTTTTCAACGAATCAATGCGATATACTTTTGTTTGTCCCGGAAAGAGATTTTCTGGGATAAGCTCATTATGCATGTCGGTGTTTATCATTTCAATTTTTGCCGGGTATAACTTAGCGAAATCAGTTTGGGCGAGCCCGTTTAAAAATACTCATTTGTAGGTATTTTTCAAAAACTGTGGACACTTTGTGTACGCTGAAGATTCTCTTATATCTTTCCCAGCTGCACCCTTATTTAATAAGACCCGGGCCCAAAATTATCGGCGTTGCAGTTTTTTTTCTTTAAAAAAGGAACAATGAATAGTTTTACCTGGAGAAAAAGTTGCCTGGATAAATATCGGACAAGTGAGTGATTTAGTAAAACGATAGTTCTCTTTGAACAAATACGTCGCATGCTAAAACTCCTGTTCTTTATTTTACTGAGTATTCGCTTATTCAATCTGTGCCAACTTCACATAGAATCAATTAACAGAAACGCATTTCATTTGCCAGATCCAGCTGCTACGTTATTTACCTGCTCCCACTATGATCAGGCTAATTATTTATTCGTCATTTCTACCACACCGGCCCAGTTTTCAGGAACACCTTTTTGCAGGTACCTGGTCGCATTATCTAAAAAGAATTCAGCAGTCATGTCTCCGGGATGAACTTCAATTACTAATTGAAAATTTTTTATTGCTGATGCAAATGATTTATTTAAATAATGATCCATTCCTTCATTGAATAAGGATAATGTTTTTTCTTTTATTATTATTTCATCCTCTGTATTTCCGCTGAAACATTCATAAATGCCCACCGGCGCCTGTTTGCCTTTTACCTGTACTTTTCCGAGGTGACGTAAGTTGAAAGCTTCGGGATCAATCATTTTTTGCAATGTAGCTTCACTGAGTAAAATGCCGGCTTTATAATATTTGGTCAGGCTTTCAATACGTGATGCTGTATTGACCGTATCTGAAATCGTTGTGGCATCCAAACGATCTTTATCCCCCGTGATACCCATGATCAATGGACCCGTATGCATCCCTACACCAATTTGTATAGGAGTCCTTTTTTTCAGTTTTCGTTTTTCATTTAAAGCGAGAATATCTTTTTTAATTTCAATTGCAGCAGCTAAAGCATCGTCTGCACTTCCAGGGAAAAGTGCCATGATAGCATCGCCCAGGTATTGATTAATAAAACCATTGTGCCTGCGGATAATGGGCCCAAGGTGTTCATTGTAAGAACAAACAAATCGGAATGTTTCTTCAGGGGTCATTTGTTCTGATAAAGAAGTATAATCCCGTATATCTGTAAAAAGAACTGTTACCACTTTTTCTACCTGGTCGCCCAGTCTAACATCCGTTATCACATGATGACCCAATGACCCGATAAATTCATAAGGAACAAATTTGGCAGTCACTTCGTAGATACGACGCATAGCTTCTTCTCTGTCTCTTGCTTCCTGCAAATTTTTTTCATAAAGTAATGCACTTTCGATAGCGGAAGATGATTGCAAAGCAAGTGTGGTTAAAAATTTAAGATCTGCTGCTGCATATTGCCTGGGTTCATTATTGGCCAGGATAATGGCGCCCATCACCCGGTGCTTTACTTTCAATGCTGCATAAATAAGTGACTGTACCTTCGGACCGATAATTCCCACTTCTCTCAAAGATGACAGGTCACTAATAATATCTGATTGCCCGCTTAGCCCAATTCTCAACATCAGGCTGGCATGTTCACTTATTTTTTCTTTATCAAATAATTCTTCGCCTGATGACGCCGGTACCTGTAATTGTTTAGAGTTTTCATCCCATAACGTGACAAGCCCACTGTTTGAGTGGATCAGGTGCATAGCTTCTTCCAATGTTATCTGGGCAATAGCGGTGGGTTCAATAGCCTGCGCCAGCTTATCCGAAAAATTAAATACCATGTTTACTTCCTGGTAAAGAGCTAATACTTCGCTACCCAATTTTTTTTTCTCCAGGTCTTTTTCCGCCAGTAATGAAAGCAGGGAAGCGACGAACTTCGATTTCTCATCTCCTTTAACCCAACCTAATATCTCATCTTCTAATTTTACAGGATGGCTGTAGTTAACCGGTGCATTGATATTACCATATAAAAAAACTTCATGCTCATCTTCAACTTTTATAGCAGGTTTCTCCTGCTCTATAAACGAAAGCAACAATGATGAGTTACCATTTTTTTTCCCGATAATATTTCTGAGACTTAATCTGGACATAATTAAAAAACATAAAGCCAATGAAACAATGGTTATTTCAAAGCCAGTACCTGCCTGGCTTTCCTTAATATTACTTCCGGATCAAAAGGCTTGGTCATATACACATCGGCACCTACTTCCTGTCCTTTTTGCCGGTCCAGCTCCTGCCCTTTTGCGGTGAGTAAAACGATATACACATTGTCAAGACCCAGTTCTTTTTTTACTTTTTTACATACATCCATGCCGTTCATCTTCGGCATCATCACATCCAGGAAAACAAGTTGAGGATTTTCCCGCTGTATGATCTCGAGAGCAATTTCACCGTTCTCTGCCGTCAGAAATTCAACGCCATCATCTTCCAGTTCTTCCAACGTTTGTTCTATCAGCATACGGATATGCGATTCGTCATCTACAATTAAAATTTTTTGTTCCATTGGTTTATTTTTATGTTGCCAGTTACCGTTTGCCAGTTACCGGCAACTGATAACCGGTAACTGATATTCTGTTCTCACTGATAAATCAGGAATAATACATTTTCCAATCCTTTTTCAAATCTCAATGACTGAACAATTTCCTGTTTGTCGCTCAAAACAGAATTAAGTATAATAATATCAGGTTGGGTTAAAATAGCCTTTTCAACCAACTCCTTTCCATCTGACTCTACCACCTGGTATCCTTTTGCCTGCAATACATCCGTTAATGTGCGAACGGCTGTAGTGTCTTCATCTACTACCATTACTTTTTTCTTTGACTTTCCCTGTTCGAGCAATGAACCCACTTCGCTAAACAATTGTGCTGTATCAATAGGTTTGGTCAGGTAGCGATCTACGCCAATGCGGAAACCCCTTGCCTTATCCTGCACAATGGAGAGCACGATGATTGGAATGTCCATTGTTTGCGGATCATTTTTTAAAATAGCGGCTACATCAAAACCATTCATCTC
>CAMLEX010000645.1 GCA_946479055.1 uncultured Bacteroidota bacterium
ATTGCACCACAAGATTACAAACCACTTAAAGCGATTAAAAATCAACCGGCCATTTCGGCCACATAGGCCAACAATGTTCAGTAATACCGTTTAAACACATTAATACTATTCGTGCCGGTTTTACCGGATTTGCTAAAAAAGAGTATAGGCAGAGCCCACTCAGAGCCCACCCAAAGGCCAGTCAAAAGCATAGATACAGCGAATCTACATGACGTTAAATCTCAAGGCTGACAGGTAATAACCAACTGACAATGAATACAATTATTCGTTACCAATTGGCCAATAGGAGCAAATCGTTACTTTTACGCTCCTCAATTGATAATATATGACCCCTGACAATAAACCGCTTATCGGCATTTCCTGTGGTGACCTCAATGGCATCGGCATCGAACTGATCATTAAAGCTTTTGCTGACAACCGCATACTCGAACAATGCACACCGGTCATCTTTGCTTCCAATAAGGTGATCAATTTTTATCGCAAATCAGTAACCGATACCAATTTTAATTATCAAAACACCAAAGACTATAGCCGGCTTAATAATAAACAGGTGAATGTTTTCAACTGCTGGGAAGAAGACGTTGCCATTAATCCGGGCCAATTAAGCGATACGGCTGGAAAATATGCTGTTCTATCTTTACAGGCGGCCGTTGCTGCTTTGAAACAAAAACAAATTGATGGGTTGGTAACCGCACCGATACACAAGAAAAATATCCAATCCGCGGATTTCAATTTTACCGGTCACACACCCTTTCTCAAACATATTTTTGAGGCAAAGGATGTGGCAATGATCTTGTACGCCGGTAATTTTCGGGTAGCTCTGCTGACAGAACATATTCCTGTCAGTGAAATTGCACAACATGTTACCAAAGAAGCGATACTAAGTAAGCTGGCCATTATTCATAAAAGCCTGCAGAAAGATTTTGGTATTGATAAGCCCCGTATTGCTGTGTTAGGATTAAATCCCCATGCAGGCGATGAAGGATTGATTGGCAATGAAGAAGAAAACATTATCAAACCGGCGATCAAAGAAGCGAAAAATAATAATATGCTGGTGGTTGGGCCTTTCAGCGCCGATGCTTTTTTTGCAAGAAATAATCACCAGAAATTTGATGCCGTACTAGCCATGTATCACGACCAGGGATTGATTCCTTTCAAAGCCCTGGCAAATGGCGAAGGCGTTAACTATACGGCTGGCTTACCCGCTGTCAGAACCTCTCCTGATCATGGAGTAGCATTTGATATAGCAGGAAAAGACAAGGCGGATCCTACTTCTTTTATAACGGCATTATTTGAATGTATCGATATCATCAACCGTCGCAATGAATATGAAGAAAACCGGAAAAATCCTGTTCGCAAAATTAGTTCCGAAGCTTTTGCAAGAATGGAAGATGAAGAAGTGAAAGAAAGCTAAGTTTTTTGATCACTTAGCTTTCTTTTATAACCAGCTTACCTCGCTTTTATAAATTTGGCCTGCTTTATTTCATCCTTATTTTGCACTGAAATAAAATAGATTCCTGAATTCCAGTTGGGCAGGTTCTGCATATAAATAACATTCTGGCCCTTGTTTACATCTTCTTTGAGAGTATGCAACAATCTTCCGGTTATATCTCTTATTTGTATAACGACACGATCTTTTTCAGGAGACTGGTAGGTTAATGAAAAATTACTGACCACAGGGTTGGGCACTACTTTCAATGCACTTTTTTCATCATCTGCAACAGTTCTTACTACCACTGAATATCTAATTATTGAGCCATGTTCTACAATTTTTAACCGGTAATAATTAAAGCCGGGCAAAAACCGCTTGTCCGCAAAACTATAATGGTTGGGGCCGGGGGCATTGCTTGCTTCCTGGCGATTGATCGAAGAAAAATGAATGCCATCCGGACTTCGCTCCACTTCAAAGTATTCAATATTTGACTCAAGCTCGGTTGTCCATTTTACCAGGTTGGCTGCACCACTTTGCGTTACGCTGAATTTATGCAGGAAGATGGGTAATGCACCGGCGCAATTGGGGTAAATCTGGGACGAATCAATGGTATAAAGACCTGCAGCATCTGTAACTTTTAATCGTATCAAATAATGATAATCAACACCAGAGCACCCTATTTGATTAATGATAGCAGAGGTAGATGGATTATCATCCGTAGGTTCAGCGTGAGAGTGATTATTATGTATCAGGATGGTTTGCCATTCATAACTCAATTCAGAAGGAACGTGTTCTGCATCACTTACCGAGGCTGTTAATAAGAAGGTGGTATCTCCCCCAACCCTGTATTTATACCCGTCAACCGGGCTGGTAATATTTACAACCGGGGGTGTATTGCTAACAGATACTATAAATTGTTCGGTCGTTGATTTGCCATCATCATCAGTTACTGTTAGCTTAACAGTATATTTTTTAGGGCTCGCATTAATAAAAATATGAGTGGGAGTAGAACTTGTACTGGTATTATTAACGCTGGTAGGATCACCGAAATCCCAGGCGTAACTGATATTTGAAACAGGAATTCCATCCGGATCGTAGGAATCAGTTCCTTCAAAGTTTACCGTCAAAATAGGGTCAGGGCTATAAGTAGTATCCGCAGTTATTTTAGCCACAGGAGGCATATTGCCGCCAAATACTATTTTATTGACCGACCCTGGGTTTGATGAGGTACCATCCCCATAATCTACGTATACCACCGAACCATCGACGGGGTTTTCTGCCATGCAAACAACGGTTCCAATATTGGTAGCAAAGTCATCTACCTGGGTGACTTTATTAGTAATATCAAATGTTATCTTTTTTATCCATCTTTCCCCGTAATCCGCCAGCAAAAAAGTATTGGTATACTCGGGCGGAAAAGAACTACCAGTGTACCAGATGCCCCCGGTACTGGCATTGCCATTAAACAAAGCCCCGTTTACCCCGGAGGCAGTTGTACCAATAGATGCTACAGAAGCTGCACCTGCGGCATCAAATACACCTACCCTGGCATTAGGGCCAATACCTTCAGCAGCATGGAGCCAATCCAGTACCGGTCGGGCATGTATATTATGTCTTTCATTACTCATCACAGCAGGAACAGGTTCATCAGCGCCATAGCAAGGATAATACACCCTGCGGTCACCAGCTTCATTATCCTGCCTGATCAGTTCATAAAATCTTGCATACTCCCTGGTTCCACAGGGGTAGGCGCCAGGAATGGGCACTTCTTTGTTTTCCGTATGAACCCCAAAATAAGGTTGGAAGCTATGGCCCTCATACCAGGGCCACCCAAAGTTCATCCCCTTTTCTTTTACTACATTCAATTCTTCCCATACACCAAGGCCTACATCCCCCACAAATACTTCACCAATATGCCCATCGGAAGGATTGGTGGACCCTTGGCCAGGCTTGATGGAAAAACGAAAAGGGTTTCGAAAACCCAACGCCCATATTTTTGATTTGGTTGAAAAAGGGGTTAACGCATCGTAAAAAGGATTACTGCTTATACCCGCCCCGGTTGAAGGATCAATTCGGAGCAATTTGCCATTCAATGAAGTAAGCAT
>CAMLEX010000646.1 GCA_946479055.1 uncultured Bacteroidota bacterium
TCTTCTTCATAACTGGCATGGGTTGCCCGTGTTTCCAGCGGATAATAGCCATATCGTTGTGACATCAACAGGTTATTCTCATAAATTTTAGAGATGATCAATTTTACTTTAGGTACGTTGGTAATTTGTACTTCAATATTCTTTCCCCCATTCTTCGACAGGTATACCGCCTTGCTATTGGTAAACCGGATATTGGCCTCCAGTTCTCCAAAAGCTACACTTCCATCAAAATCCTCTTTCAATATACCCCCGATCTTTCCCCGTAAACCTTTGACGATGGTTAGTACATAACTTTTGTCTACATCAAATTTGTCGCTTCGTAAGGTGAATCCATTTTCATTTGATTCAACTGTATAGCTAAGCTCCGGATCAAACTTTATATAAGGTTTTAAATTTTCACCGGCCAATTGCTGGCTCGTTGTTACCTTAACTATTCCTTCCATGCCGTCATGTTGCGATTCCACATTCTGAATAGTAAGAACATAAGGTGAAGGAACTGTGAGTGAAGCAGTAATGGGTCCGGTTGTTGCGTTGCTACCCGCTTCCGGTTTCAATCCTTTATCAATGATAACTTTTGAATTAAAATCTTTGTCTTCATTTTTTAGCCCGTTAATACGTATGGATACTTTATTATCAGGAGAAACAGTTACCACATTAAAATCCATTGTTTTTCCTTCCACTTCTATTTTGAATCTATCCTTCAGTTCCTGCGGATTAATACGATAATTAAAAAAGAGATCGACCTGCGGTACAGCGGAAGTGCTGGTTTCTCCTATCCAGACTATTTGCGAATTATCCAAAGAAAGATCAGGCGTATGAAAATCAATTTTATCAGCATCTTTTACATCATTATACTTGCTGAATTTCAACACGGAGTTTTTAACCTTTCCCTTGTAGGTAGTGGCGGGATTTAGCGGTTGAGAAGGTGAAAAAATTAATTGATCAGGACTTTCCCAGCGGAATTTTCCTTTTATTGCCGGTTCAAATGAAACATAATCTGTCGAATCCCATGCATTCAGCATAGAATCTTTCACCATACTTTGATTAAAACGGAAAATTAAATTTCCAAGCAAGGGAACTTCGCCTTTTGCATTGGTGTAAGAAAGACTTACAACATTTTTATTGCAGGCAAATAAAAAAATTGCTCCTGCTATTAGCGGAACAAGAACGGTTTTAATACGCATATAGATTGGTTAAATGGTCTGGTTATAAATGAGAAGATAAAGAAATTCGATGAACCAAAAAATTTGGCTATTGGTTCTTTTTCACAAAAAGATCTGTCCGCCTAATGGCGGAAAAAACAGAAATTTAGTGTTGTTGAAAACAGCTATGGAGGTATATCTTTCGTTGGCCGGGAGTAGTCTGAGTAGTCCATAAAAGACCGGGAGGAATTTGAATGGAAAATTAATATAGTTATTCATTGCATTACAAGTTTAAGAAGATAAATATTTGTTAAGTGAAGATTTCTCTCAAAAATGCCGGAGCTTCAACGACTAAAAATCATACAACTTTGCATCGATATTACCGGCGAAAGAAACACAATGAAATTTAAAATAACAAAGCACCTCCTTTTATTCCTGAAAAGATTGGGCCTCGGACTACTGAGCCTGATAGTTTTATTTTTTTTGCTCAACCTGCTTTTTCCTTTACCCGATAAAATTGAATACTCCGCCCTGGTTACTGATAGCAAAGGAGAATTGATTAATGCCAGCCTAACCAAAGATGATAAATGGCGGATGAAAACAGAACTGAATGAGATATCCCCGTTATTGCGCAAAACGATCATAGCAAAAGAAGATAAATATTTTTATTCGCACCCCGGTGTTAACCCTTTCGCCGTAACACGAGCTTTCTTTAAAAACATTTTACGGATGAAACGAACATCCGGGGCAAGCACTATTACCATGCAGGTAGCAAGAGCTTTGGAACCGGGAAAAAGAAATATCTGGAGCAAGATCCGTGAAAGTTTTCGTGCATTTCAGTTGGAATGGAAATATGATAAAGATGAAATATTGCAGCTATACCTGAATCTTATTCCTTATGGTGGAAATATTGAAGGTGTGAAAGCCGCAGCTCTTTTATATTTTAAAAAAAATACGGATCATTTATCGTTGGCTGAAATAACGGCGCTAAGCATTATTCCGAACCGGCCATCCTCGTTAGTAATTGGCAAGAATAATGACCGTATCGTCACCGAAAGAAATCGATGGCTGCAAAAATTTGCTGGTGACAAGGTGTTTACCAAAAAAGAAATTGAAGATGCTTTAGAAGAGCCGTTGACGGCTACAAGAGGAATCGTTCCCCGTTACATTCCGCATCTTTCCTATAAATTAAGAAAACAAGGCAGTCATCTTATTAAGACTAATATCAATCTCAACACCCAATTAAAAACGGAAAAAATTGTTGAAGATTATATACGGGCACAGCGGTTAAAAAACATTAAAAATGCTGCGGTTGTGATCATTGATAATAAAACCAACAAAGTAATTACCTATCTCGGGTCTTCAAATTTCAACGACACTACAGACGGCGGACAGGTAAACGGCGCCAATGCTGTACGCCAGCCAGGAAGTACAATTAAGCCCTTATTATATGGCATGTGCTTCGATGAAGGTTTGCTTACACCCAAAACCATTATGACGGACGTGCCCGTGAACTATGAAGGCTTTGCACCGGAGAATTATGACAAAAAATTTAATGGCTATGTGACCACGGAATATGCATTAGAACATTCTTTAAATATTCCGGCTGTAAAAAGTTTGAAATTATTGGGTCATGAAAAATTGATTCAAAAATTAGCGAATTGCAATTTTAAACAAATACAAAAAGATCAGCGCAAACTTGGTTTATCCATGATCCTGGGTGGTTGCGGCACTACCCTTGAAGAATTAACTGGGCTGTTTGCTGCTTTTGCCAATAATGGTATTTATACTCCTCCTTCTTTTTTGCAAGCTGATAGTTTTAAACAGAAAACAACTGTTATAAGCCCAGCAGCTAACTATATGATCAATGAGATATTGTCGAAAGTGAACCGCCCCGATTTTCCTTTGAACTGGACAGCCACCGAACGTATGCCAAAAATTGCCTGGAAGACAGGCACCAGTTATGGCCGGAGAGATGCATGGAGTATTGGTTATAATAAAAACTATACGGTTGGCATCTGGGTAGGTAATTTTTCCGGCGTTGGTGTAGCTGATCTTAGCGGAGCTAATATTGCTACACCCTTATTATTCAAAATTTTCAATACAATTGATTATGATAATGATAAAGAATGGTTTTCCCAACCAAAGGATTGTGATATACGGCAGGTATGCAGCGAAACAGGTTTACCACCCTCACCTGATTGCAATAGTTTGGTAACAGACTATTTTATTCCGCTAATTTCTTCTACCAAAGTTTGCAACAACCGGCAAGAGATCATGATCAGTCCTGATGAAAAAGTATCGTATTGTAAATCTTGTGCCCCGGAAACCGGTTATAAAAAGAAATGGTATAAACTAGTAGATTCTGATATGCAGGCATGGTT
>CAMLEX010000647.1 GCA_946479055.1 uncultured Bacteroidota bacterium
AAAAAGGACCGATACCAAAAGTAGTAATCTTGTCGCTGCCAATTTTTGAATAACTAAATGCCAGGTTCCCTCCTAATGCGAGGTTCTTAATAATAAAAATACCGGCATTGGGTGTTAGTGCAATTTCAGTGTTGTTGTCAGAGGTATTCAGACGAAAGCCACCGCCTACCATCCAATCGCTTTTTTCTGTTTGAGCATTTGCAATAAGAAACCCGACAGATAAGATCAGGGTTAGTAGATTTTTTTTCATAATTATTTAGTTTTTGATTTCACAAAGCTAATCAAACTCAGAAGGCCGATAAAACTTAATCAGCATTTGCAGTCTTTTCAATCGGTGACATCAACTTCAAACCTCAAACTCGTCATTGCGAGGAACGAAGCAAAAACTTCGAACCTCAAACACTCTCCACTTCATATACCGGGCTAAACAAATAAACCTTGCCTGTTTTTACTTCTACACATTTATATCTCTTTCTCAACTTCTCCCCCTTCTTAAAAATTCTTCCATCACTGGTACGGAATAAGTCGTGAATTGCAAGTTCTTCTACCAGTCGGTGATGGGATTCTTTTGCATCATATTTTCGAAGTATGCGCAACAAGCCATCCTCCGCGCAGGTGCTGGCGGCAGGATTTTGTAAGGATCTTAATAATTCAGCTTCTATATCGGCAGGAAAAATTTTGTGCTGTATAAATTGTGCCAGCATTTTCGCATAGATCATTTTCCATTCCCGTCCATGCGCCAATACTTTATTACCGAATTGTTCAAAGGTTAACAGGTGGGCCAGCTCATGTAGAAGCGTAATAAGAAAGGAATAAGTATTAAGATTGCCATTCACACTGATCCGGTGATTGGCATGATGAGTACTGTGGCGGTAATCGCCCAAAATACTTTTTCTTTCCCGGGCAACTGTCAGGTGAACTTTATACTGGCGCAGATAGGCTAAAACTGCATCATAAGTGCCGGGTGGCAAATAATCCTGCAACTGTGTAATAGGAACTTCTTTCTTAGGCATTCTTTTTTTGCTTCAGTATCCTGAGTAGAGAAGTAACTTCAAAAAAAGTATAGACGATATAAAGACCCATGCTACCAAATAGCGCCGGCTTATTTACATTTTTCTTTGTAACCATGATGTAGACAAAAGCGGCTACTGCTACTACAAAAAATTTTATTATAAATCCTCCATACATGGCTCTTACAAAAACATGGGGATTGGTTGATTTAAGACTTCGTTGGGTAATCAAAAATGTAAGTAATGAGACAAGGAACAAAATCAGGTTACCAACGATGAGAACTTCCTGGTCAATGTTTTTTTTAAGCAGCCATTCTTTTCCAACAATGAAAAACGCATTCAGCAAAATAAAGATCAGGATCATCGGACGCAGAAGCTTCAAACTGTTTTGGTTCATCTTTCGTTCATTAATTTTTAGTGAGTGGTCAATGGTGAATAGTAAGTTTCTCAGCCTGTAGTCAATTGTGATTTATAGACTATTCACCACTCATTACTCACCATTCACTATTTGGTTTGCCGCATTAGTTGATAAAAAATAGCGGCCAATACGAGTAAAGGTAATACACAGGAAAACAATGGCAAGGTATCAAGCCATTTGTCTGTTTTCAAACCTATATATACGGCGATGCCAATGGACACAAGCATTTGTGTGCCCAGGCCGGCATAGCGAAGCAAATCTCTTTTACTGTTATTGGAGGAGGGCCTCTTTTTTTTCATCTACCAATTTTAAATCCGCCACTTTGTTAGTGGACCCCATATGGCACTGACCATTGAAAGTAGCAGAGGGTTCAACCTGCAATTTTTCCGCATATAAATTACCGGTTACGGTTGAATCGCCCCGCAATTGAAGAAGATCTTTGGCTTTTATGTTGCCAGTTACTTTGCCGATGATATCAGCCTGGTTGCCGGAAATATCGCCTTCTACTACTCCATTGGCGCCGATGACTACTTTGGCAGTGCTGTGGATGTTGCCGATGACGGTGCCATCTATGCGCAGATCACTGTTACTGCTGATGTCACCTTTTAATGTGGTACCGGAACCAATCAATGTAGTTCCGCCGTTAGTTGGTTTTTCTTGTGCCATGTTGATTTTGTTTTTTGAGTTAAACATAGGTATTCGAATTTTAGTACTACTGTTATACTAAGAATGAGATCCGGGTTTTAACGTTTAAAGTTCCTTCGTACGTATATTTCATTCACTTAAATCACCTGAAAACTTTTAAACATTCAACGCCTGGAACCACTGCTCTAAAGCTATTATTTTCTTTTACAATTTACAACCAGACCTATCAATCTTCAGACAATTCATCTTTCGGAACCTTCAACTTAGTAGTATCCAGAACTTTAGGCTCACCCCCATTCAATACATTCTTAATATTCTCAATATACTTTGACTGATAATTTATCTGCGTTTCCAATGAATCAACCCGGTATTTCATTTGCCGGTATTGCCGTCCCACTTTCAGATCGTCATACCCGGGGATATAATATTTCAGCGGTGTAAAAACGATTAACGCTACTGTCAGGCCCACCAATACAACAAAAATTGTGCTCAAACCAATATACACACTTAACCGGGATAATTTAAAGGTCACTACTTCCTCGTATGTATCATCGTTCATTACTACCAGCCGGTAGCGGTTTCGCAGTCGTTTTAGTGTAGAGCCTGCATCCAGTTTTGTCATGTATTTATTTTAAAACGGCTAAGGTATGAAATGAGCTTTGTTTTTCACCTTTACCCGACTGTCGTTGGGGGTAAAAAAATTGCCCTAATTTCGCCTGTCTGCCAATGCTTTTTTTAATGTAACCAGGCGGAATTCGCCTGTAAAATTTTTCCCTTCCTATAAATAAGGATAATGAAAAAATTTTACAGCTCATTTTATACTAAAATATTTGAATTTCAGTTAATAAGAGTTTAGTTTGAGCCGCATAATGTCACTGACCCGATATACTACGATCTCCGTAACGTTTCTCCTTATTATTTCCCAATTGGCAATTCCTGCTTTTGGCCAGTTAGGCATTGCCCTTGATGTCAAAAAACCAAAAGAATTTGAGAACAGGGTTTTGCGGTCAGAAAAATCAGATCAGAAAAAATTCAGCACTCCTAAACGGTTTATTCAAAATACTATTACGCATTATAACTATTTTTTCAATGCGAATAATAAATTGAATGAAGTATTGGAAAGAGCCAAAGCCTCTTTTAAAGACGATTATTCCGAGTTGCTCCCTTTTTACAACTATACGCTGGACGCTACGGCTGCCGACAGCATACAACTGGATTCAATTTCCCATAAAGCACAAACCGGTATTGTATTACACGACCTGCGAAATGATTGGGTAGACAACCTTTACATTTTATGGGGCGCTTCTTATTATTTAAAACAGCAATTTGATTCTGCCCACCTGATGTTTCAATTCATCAACTATGCTTTTGCTGAAAAAGAAAAAGATGGCTATTACAGAACAATAGGTAGTGCCCGGGATGGCAACAGCGCTTTAAGCATTTCCACCAA
>CAMLEX010000648.1 GCA_946479055.1 uncultured Bacteroidota bacterium
ACACGTAGTGGCAAGAAAGTGGCTGTTATTGGCTCTGGTCCTGCGGGGCTGGCAGCTGCAGCTCAATTGAATTATGCCGGCCATAGTGTTACCGTTTTTGAAAGAGATGATAAACCGGGAGGTTTATTACAGTATGGTATTCCTGATTTCAAGTTGGAGAAATGGGTAGTGAACAGGAGAATAAAATTAATGGAAGAAGAAGGTGTCGTATTTCAATGCAATGCGAATGTAGGCGTGAATGTTAACATCAATGATCTGCTGCGGGAATACAATGCAATTGTATTGGCTGGTGGCTCTACTGTTCCGAGGGATCTACCCGTTCCGGGCCGTGAATTAAAGGGTGTTTATTTTGCCATGCAATTTTTGAAGCAGCAGAATAAAAGAAATGCAGGGCTTGATCCATTTGCAAATGCAACGATAGAAAGTAATATTTTTCCGGAAGACATTCTTGCCACAGGAAAAAATGTAGTGGTGATAGGTGGCGGCGATACCGGTTCGGATTGTGTAGGTACTTCTAACCGTCATGGAGCCAAATCGGTGACACAGTTTGAACTTTTGCCAAAACCTCCGGGTGAAAGAACATCGTTCATGCCATGGCCCACTTACCCAATGGTATTAAAAACAACTTCGTCACATGAAGAAGGTTGTGAAAGAAACTGGTCCATCGCTACCAAAGAATTTATTGGTGACAAAAAAGGAAATTTAAAAGCATTAAAAATTGTTGACCTGGAGTGGAAGGCTTCACAGGATGGCCGGCCGGCAGGATTTACAGAAAGACCTGGCAGCGAAAGAGAAATTCCTTGCGAACTGGCATTGCTGGCTATGGGTTTTCTTCATCCCCAACATGATGGGCTTCTTAATTTGCTCGATATAGAAAGAGATGAAAGAGGTAATGTCAAAGCATCTGAAAAAAATTATCAAACCAATCTTTCTAAAATATTTGCCGCAGGTGATGTTCGCCGTGGTCAATCCCTGGTCGTTTGGGCCATCAGCGAAGGAAGAGAATGTGCGAAGAAAGTAGATGAGTTTTTAAGCAATGGTTCATCTGTGTTGGAAAGCAGGGATGGAGTGTTACAAGTATATTCTGTATAAAAAGATATTTTATTTTTTCGGAAACGATACCTGCGGGTATCGTTTTTTTTGTTGGTGGCTGTTTGTTTTCATATTTAGATGTTGAAACTTTCGCATACTAAAACATAGATATATAAACAGGGAAATTATAGTCTTTCGGTTAAGGAAAGCAGAAAAAAGGCAAATTACCCGGTGATTCCTGCCAACTACCCTTCCAAAAGGTAGCTTACTCAGTCCCCCTATAAAATACTTGTCTTTATTTGAAATTTGGAGACGGGCAAAATGGTTAAATATTACAACAGGGTTCTACCTTTATAGTACTTTCTTATTCGAACTATTTATAAACTGATTGGCATCGGTTCCCTAACCGGATATCAAAACCAGGTCTGCACCCATATTTACTGACCAATTGATCTTCCGAAAATGAAGTCTTTCAAATACATAGCACTTTTCATTATACAGTTTTTCCTCTGTGCTGTTTGCTTGGCCCAAACATTACAGATGCAACAGGAGAACCACCTAAAGATTGATAGCATGATAAAAGTATTGCCTTCATTACATGACAGCGCCAGGGTGGATTGCCTCAATGCACTTTTTTTACCTTACAAAAGGACAGGAAAAAACGATTCAGCGATCCACTATACAACACAGGCGTATAACGAAGCCAAAAAAATTAATTATATCAGGGGTATTGCCGAAGCCTTGTCAAATAAAGCAGCAACCGAAAGTTTTTTCAATGGAAATTGTCCTGCAGGGGAGAAACTAGCTCGTGAAGCATTGGATTGGTATGAAAAGACCCCCAACAAAGGGGGCATAGCCTGGGCTTATTACAATCTCGGCTGGACACTTTGTTCGCAAAGTTTTTTTTCGGAGGCCAACAAAAATTACGAAAAGGCCTACTACTGGTATCAAAAAACCGATAATGAACTGGGAATGTTTAGTACGCTTACGTCCTGGGGCTGTAATTACGAAGAAAGCGGTGATTTTGAAAAAGGCTTTGAACATAAAAGGCAAGGTCTGGAGTTGGCATATAAAATTAACAATGAGTTATTGATAAGAAACGGATTAAGGCTCGTAGCAGAATCATTTAAGCTGATTGAAGACTACCCCTCTGCGATTAACTATTACGGGCAGGGGTTAAAAAAAACGGATCCGGAAGAACGGGATGTTTGGATTTATGTGGATTTTGCCATATTGTT
Organism: uncultured Bacteroidota bacterium; assembly: GCA_946479055.1. The sequence goes on from CAMLEX010000648.1 coordinate 2,271, forward strand.
CATAGGGCAACGTCAATACGATTCCGCCTTATATTATTTAAATCTGGTTGACACTTTAAAAGTTGACGAAGGAGGCCTTCAGTTTTACCGAATGATCAAAGGTGAATATTATCTTTCGCAAAAGGCCTATGACAAAGCATTGCCATACTTCCGGAGAGCATTGAATGATTATAAACCAAATATTGACCAGAACCGGGCAATGCGAATGTTACTGGATATTGCAAAAACATATCTTGCCTTGCAAAACAATGATTCAGCTTTATACTATGCAAGGAGAAGCTTGTCGCTCGGCCGGTTAGCCTGGGACAAGAAGTTAAACTACGAAGGGTTTTATATCCTTTATCAAGTTTATGATAAGCTGCATCAACCAGACAGTTCTTTCTTCTACTACCGGCAACATATTGCTTTGAAAGATTCAATATTAACTGACCAAATAAAAAGAAGACTTTTTGCCTACAATTATGAGCAGAAGATTGAGCTGTTGAGTAAAGAGAAACAAATACAACAGGCAAATCTCGAAAAAGAATCTTTCCTTAAAAAAATGCTTATTGCAGGCATCCTGATATTGTTGATTCTGAGTGTTTTCATTTTCCGATATACCCTATTGAAAAGGAAAAATGAAAAGCACCAGCGTGAAATAGCAGAGAACGAATTGCAGATACAAAAGCTCGAAAGTGAAAAAACTAAAGTTAAATTTCAACATCAGGCAACCGAATTAGAAATGCAGGCCCTCCGTGCACAAATGAACCCGCATTTTATTTTTAATTCGCTCAATTCCATCAATCGTTTTATTTTACAAAACAACAGAACACAGGCTTCAGAATACCTCACTAAATTTTCAAAGCTGGTACGATTAATATTGCAGAATTCACAGGCTGCTTTAATTTCTTTGGAAACTGAATTGGAAGCTTTACAACTCTATCTTGAGCTGGAATCCTTAAGATTTGATCATCATTTTGATTTTAAGATTAAGGTGGAAGATGATCTGGATGTTTCTTCTTTAAAAGTACCGCCGCTGATCATTCAGCCTTATACCGAAAATGCTATCTGGCATGGGTTGATGCATAAAGAAGAAAAGGGACATCTGGAAATAGAATTGTTTCAACAGGACGATGTACTGTGTTGTAAGATTACTGATGATGGCATTGGAAGAAAGAAAGCTGCGGAGCTTAAAAGTAAATCGTCAATATCGCACAAATCAATGGGCATGCGCATTACCGCCGACAGGATTGCTATTTTACAACAGGAA
>CAMLEX010000649.1 GCA_946479055.1 uncultured Bacteroidota bacterium
GAGCAAACCCCCTATCGGGGATACTTGTCCAGCATCCAACAAAATCCCCACTTCGGGCTCGGGGAAATTTCAACAATTGATTCCCTGGTTGTAAAATGGCCGGATGGAAGTAAACAGACAATAAAAAAAATAACATCTGATCAAACAATAAAAATTAATAAAAAAGATGCAAAGGATCGTTTCGATTGGTCGCTTCCGGCATTAGCACAACACAATTTGTTCAGAGAAGTTACCAATTCACTGGACATTCATTACACACACTCCCAAACCGATTATATTGATTTCAATATTCAAAAATTATTACCCCACAAGTTTTCCGAATACGGGCCTTCACTGGCGGCGGGAGATTTGAATGGCGATGGACTGGATGATATCATTGTTGGTGGTAACTCGTCGTCAGGTGCTGCAGTTTTAATGCAGCAGGATAATGGCTCGTTTCTGCAAAAAACGATCGTGCAGCCTGTTGAAAATATACATGTGCAATTCCAGGATATGGGCATAGTTTTGTTTGACGCCGACGGAGATGGAGACCTTGATCTATATTTAGCGCATGGTGGTTATGAAAGTAAATCCAACACCATTGCTTACCAGGACCAGTTTTTTATCAACGACGGAAAAGGAAATTTCAAAACCGATTCATTGACACTGCCCCAAAATTATACCAGCAAATCATGCGTGAGAGCTATGGATTACGATAGGGATGGTGATCTTGATTTGTTTATTGCCGGCCGGGTAGATCCATGGCATTATCCCAAACCCGTATCAAGTTTTATTTACCGCAATGATTCAAAGAACGGGCAAATAAAATTTGTGGATGTCACGAGCCAGGTGGCCAAAGAGCTCAATAACATCGGCCTTATATGCGATGCCCTCTGTACAGATATTGATAAAGACGGATGGCCCGATATTGTGCTGGCAGGGGAATGGATGCCGCTTACGTTTTTAAAAAATGAAAAAGGTGTATTCAAAAACGTAACAAACAAAACAGGACTATCCGATCAAATTGGCTGGTGGAACAGCATAACCGCTGGTGATTTTGATAAGGATGGCGATATTGATTTTATAACAGGCAATCTTGGACATAATTCATTTTATAAAGCAACCCAACAATATCCGGCGGCTGTGTATGCAAAAGACTTCGATAACAATGGAAGCTACGATGCTATTCCTGCTTTATATCTTCAGGCAAGCCAGGACGACACAAGCAAAAAAGAATTTTCCGCACCGGGACGAGATGATATAGTAAAACAAATCATCGGGATGCGGTCAAAATTCCAAAACTATAAATCGTATGCCAATGCTACGATCGATCAATTGTTTACCCCGGAGCAATGGAGTGGGGCATTGAAACTAATGGCCAATAATTTCAATTCATCTTTTTGCAGAAACGACGGGAACGGGAAATTCACGCTGGTACCATTGCCATTTAAAGCCCAACTATCAGCACTGAATGGAATGGTTGCCGATGATTTTGACGGAGATGGCAATCTCGATGTAGTGATAGCTACCAATGACTATGGCACCGATGTATCAACAGGCCGTTATGATGCCTTAAATGGCTTGATATTAAAAGGGGATGGCAAAGGAAATTTTACTCCTCAATCCATTCTTGAAAGCGGCATCTTCATTCCGGGCAATGGAAAGGCATTGATAAAATTGAAAAGTAAAAATGATCAATACCTGCTGGCTGCCACCCAAAACCGTGGGCCGCTAATAATATTTGAATTAAAAAAAGATGGTAAGCATATGCCCTTGCAAGCAACTGATGTTACTGCAGACATTTCATTTAAAGATGGTAAAAAACAAAGACAGGAGTGTTACTATGGTTCTTCCTTTCTTTCACAATCAGCAAGGTTCCTGCTTGTTGACAATAATATGAAATCGGTAGTAATTACCGACAGTAAGGGAAAAACCAGAACATTATCTTTTTAAACCGATAAATTGAGAAGGAAAAATTTATAATACCAAACTCCATCCTGCTAAAACAAAAAACAGATGAGAAAGAAAATTGCGGGTCTCTGTTTGATGACCGGCCTTATTATTTTATTCATTAGCTGTAGTCAGAAAAAAACAAGTACGAATATACCGGATGCAGAGATCTTACATCAAAACCAGGACTTGCTTACCGAGGTGATTATTTATGATGTATTTACTCCGCCTGTTGCTGCCCGGCTTTATGTGTATACTTCGTTAGCTTCCTATGAAGCCATCCGGTTTAGTAAAGATGGCGTTGCTTCCATTGCTGAGCAATTGCATGGTTTTGCAAAAATGCCTGAGCCTGAAAAAGGAAAGTCTTATGATTACACATTGGCTGCCTCCAAAGCCTTTTTCACAGTAACCCGCAACATCAAAGTTTTTTCTGTTGATTCCCTGGAAGCGCATGAAGATTTTGTGCACAAGACGTTTAAAGAAAAATTAGATGACGCCACCTATCAGCGATCCATTGCATTTGGCGATACGATAGCCAAAGTGATACTGGCAAGGGCAAAGGATGATGGTTATTTTTTATCGAGAGGAAAACCAAAACACTTAGGAAGTAAAGAGGCAGGGAAATGGAGGCCTACCCCACCCGATTATTTAGATGGTGTAGAATGGTGCTGGAATACAATGAAAACAATGGTATTGGATTCTGCAGCTCAATTCATGCCGCCCAGACCCCCGCAGTATAGCACAGATACCAATAGCTTTTTCTATAAAAATGCAAAGGAGGTTTATACCATCAATAAAAACTTAACGAAGGAACAAAAATTAATTGCCCGCTACTGGGACGACAATCCTTTTGTGATTGAACATTCAGGTCACCTGATGTTTGGCACAAAAAAGATAACACCCGGAGGTCATTGGATGGGCATTGCAGCCATTGCGGCAAAACAAACCAAAGCTGATCCGGTTCAAATTGCGAAAGGTTATGCAATGACAGCAATTGCTTTGTATGATGCATTTATTGCCTGTTGGGATGAAAAATACAGGAGCAACGTATTGCGACCTGTAACCTATGTTAATGAGAATATAGATAATAACTTCGTTCCCTTTTTGCAAACACCACCGTTTCCCGAATACACCAGCGGCCATAGTGCTATTACTGCGTCGGCCTCTACAGTGTTAGCGCACATATATGGGAATAATTTTTCCTTCCAGGATACAAGCGACCTTCGGTATATAGGTATGCAACGGCATTTTAATTCATTCCAGGAAGCAGCAAATGAAGCGTCCATTAGCCGTGTATATGGCGGCATTCATTATCCCACCGGCGTTGATGCCGGAGCTGCACAGGGCAAAAAGGTGGGCGAACTTATTATTGAAAGAATTCTGAAAAAATAAACGGAAGCAACATTTATATTTTTTATTCGGCGACAATCAAATAAGAAGATGTTATTTCGCTCCCCAATTATTATTTGGTTCAGGCCCCATTTCTAATTCCAATTTACCACCCTTAAGAAGTTCGCTTGCTGGAAAAAAGAAAGAATTTAAAGGCTTACCATTCAGTGTAGCTTTTTGCACATATTTATTTCGT
>CAMLEX010000650.1 GCA_946479055.1 uncultured Bacteroidota bacterium
CGACCGCCCATTTGATGAAAGCTTCGCGGCTTGTGGTCGGGGGCTGCAGATCCCACAGGTAGGAAATTCTTCAAGGCTTATCTATTTAAATAAGACTATAGCGTTTTAATATATTACTGAACCATTCTGAATCGCAAATATTTTCCATCACATCTTCTTCTTGAAGAAACCTAAGAATTATGTAGACGGATCTATTGCTGTTTATTTGCGAATAACTATTTCCAGCAAGAGAGCCGAGATTTCGATCAATAGAAAGATCGAGCCAGGCAAATGGATATCAAATGCTGGTAGAATGAAAGGCTGTAGTGATACAGTTACAAAGTTCAACGCTTATCTTGTTTCCTTAGAAGCCAAATTGTATGATGCATATTATGCATTGATAAGGGAAATTGAAATCATCACTGCAGAGATACTTAAAAACAAATACACCGACGCAAGTGATAGGCAAAGGATGTTGGTTTCGAGTTCCTCATAATGGAGCTTGCGACAGATTCGCCCGGTCCCCTATTTTCTGAATGGGTTACATTCACTAATCCATATTTCCGCTCATATTTCCATCTTTTACCTGACTATTTTAATTATTTCTATGAATAGGTGAAATATACTTCTGCTTGACCAGGTAGGTATAAATGACATTGATTTAGTGGGCGGCAAAAACGCCTCTCTGGGCGACGGCTATAGCCAAAATAGAGCAACTAACCGGCATGAAAGGAGCGGAAAAAAACGGAGAGTATAAAATAACCGTTCCTCAGAACGATCTCCATATCGTTGTAGACGGCTTTAAACTTATTCCACCCATGGGATTAGCTAGTTGGGCTGCTGTCACTCCGTGTGGAGATAGTGCGATGGTGATGGGTGATATTAAAATGAAGCGAAAACATTAATCAAAGGAATGGCCGCCACTTTGCCATCGTGATGGTTATCAGGGACTGACTGAATTCCATTAGGAAAATTCGATAATACCTCTCATTTTGTTAACTTATTCCGATTTTTGCATGAATATAAATCTGGGCTAAAGACTGCAAAATTTTTCCAAAGCTAAAATTGATTTGATGCGTTTTCTTATTTGGGTAGTTTTACTGTTACAGGCGCTTTCTGTTTTTGCGCAAAGTGATCATTATAATTTTTACAAACTCGATAATAATACGGGGCTTTCAAATAACCAGGTCAATTCAATACTAAAAGACCAGGATGGTTTCTTATGGTTTGGCACTATGTCGGGCCTGAACCGGTATGATGGATATTCCTGCAAGGTATTTCGTAAAAATTATCATGATAGCTCTTCGGTGCTGGATAATAGTATCCAGTCACTTTTTGAGCTTCCCGATGGAAAGATCTGGGTAATGACAATGGGAGGGGTCTGTATTTATAATTCGCATATCGAAAAATTCGATGCTGATTATAATGGCTATTTACAATCTCTGGGTCTGCCTGCCGGTCCAGTTAACAAAGTCGTAAAAGGAAACAACGGTAGATATTGGTTTCTTTACGACAATTTTGATCTATACTTATATTCAGGTACTGGCAAAAAAGCAAATTCTTCCAGGCTGAACCCCGTCTTCAATAGTTCTGAAAAAATTGCTTCCATAAAAGAAACAAAAGATGGGAAACTATGGATAGTGTATCAGAATGGATTTTTACAGGAGTATGATATAAATTCAAGCAAGATCATTTTCTCCGGTACCGAATTGCAAAGCCTCAATAAAGGGAACAATGCTTATAACCTTTTTATAGATAATGATGACGATGTCTGGGCGTGGGCCCTCAATAATGGAGTTTTTCTTTTTCAACCACGATATAATTCCTTCAAACAGTTTAATGAAAATTCATTTCCTTCCAGGCTTAACATGAACCTGGTAAGAGGTGTCGTTCAGGATAACAATGGTTTGATTTGGGTGGCTACTGACCATGGCGGTGTAAACCTGATCAATAAAAAAAACAACTTCAGCATCAGCTATCTTCTCAACGACCCCAAAAATCCCCGGACGCTTAGCCAAAACAGCATAATAGGAATGTATAAAGATGATAATGGGATTATCTGGCTGGGAACCTATAAACACGGAGTTAATTATTTAAACAGCAACATTGTGCGGTTTCCGCTTTATCGTCACGAGGAATCGAATGCAGCGAGTCTTCCTTATGACGATATAAACAGGTTTGTTGAAGATAAATCCGGTAATATCTGGATTGGTACCAATGGAGGGGGATTGATCTTTTTTGACAGGAAACGAAATACATTTAAACAGTACCTGCACGACCCGAACAATAAAACCAGCCTGAGCAATAACGTAATCGTAAGTTTATGTATCGATCATGAGGGTATTCTGTGGATTGGAACATACTTTGGCGGCCTTAACAGTTTCGACGGTCAGCAATTCACACGCTACAAGCATAGTGACAGTGATTCTTCGAGCCTGGCGAATGATCATGTGTGGGAAATATTTGAAGACCGGGAGCAGAATTTGTGGATAGGTACGTTGGGCGGCGGTTTGGATATTTTTAACAAGGAAACAAACCGGTTTAAACATATTCAATACAAGGGAGAGCTGCAGGACCCAGGGCCTTTCAACTATATATCCTCCATTATGCAGGATAAAAAAGGGAATATATGGGTTGGTACAGCCGGGGGCATCGCCGTTTTTGAAAAGGGTAACGCTACTACGGTTTTTTATCAAAGCTCAACAGACAAAAGTGATTTAAGCAATAATAATGTTACTTGTCTTTTTGAAGACAGCAAGGGAAGGATTTGGGTGGGTACCCGGGAGGGATTGAATTTGTTCAATGAGCAGGCAAAACAATTTCAGACATTCACCACAACCGATGGCCTTCCCGATGATATAATATTGAATATTCTTGAAGATAACCATCAGACATTTTGGATTTCCACACCCAACGGACTATGTAATGCCATTCCAAAACAAGACAAAGCTGGTCTTGGTTTTTCTGTAATTGGTTACGACGAGACGAACAATTTACAGTACCGTGAATTCAATGACTTTGCAGCACTCAAAACCAGTGCGGGAGAACTGATCTTCGGAGGCCCTTCAGGGTTTAATATTATTAATCCTGATAACATTCAGAAACCTGTTTATCGCCCTAAAATTGTTTTCACCGGTTTGCAGATATTAAGTAAAAGCGTAGCACCCGGCGAGTTAATCAATAACCGTGTTCTGTTGCAACAATCATTATCAAGGCTTCAAAGTATTAATTTAAAATATAAAGAAAATGTTTTCTCCATCGAATTTGCATCGCTTGATTTTGGTCACAGTGCCAGCAATAAATACGCATACATGCTGAAAGGATTTAATTCAGATTGGTTGTATGCCGATGGCGTCCAGCGGAGAGTCACTTTTACAAATCTGAATCCCGGCCATTATACTCTTAAAGTAAAGGTTCTGAACAGGGATGGTATGTGGAGTGATATAAAAACTTTGCAAATCGATATTGAGCCACCATTCTGGCGAACTCCTCTTGCATACATTATTTATGCAGTAATTGCTGCAGGACTATTTT
>CAMLEX010000651.1 GCA_946479055.1 uncultured Bacteroidota bacterium
TTATGTATATCTAAAGTATAAATAGTGGAAATGCTGTTTACTTTACCCGCCAGGGATGCTACGATTGCCGCTGTTAAGGCCGCTACTGATAAACCTTTTAAACCTGTTGGTAAAAAAGTCAGCATGGCTGAATATGCGCCATCTTTACCACCCACCAATTGAGGCAACTGCCCATTTTTATATAAAACAAAAGCAGCAATACCCGGCAACATAACAATAACCGGCATTAATAACTTTAGAAAACCGGCGAATAAAATACCTGTACGGGCAGTTTGCAGATCAGCACCCAATGCTCTTTGTGTAATGTACTGATTACATCCCCAGTAATTCAGGTTGATAATCCAGATACCTGCCACGTAAGAAAGTAAACCGGGAAAAGTAAGATACTTGTTTATATCATTCTGAGAGGCGCCTTCACCTGGTTTAGGTATGATCATCTTAAAATGTTCGGGTGCATCCTTTAACAGTGCAGTAAATCCGCCAATAACACTGTCTTCACCAAAATAGTCGCCGACAGTTGTCAGGGCGATATAAGTTGTAACCAAACCTCCGATGATCAATACAGCTACCTGTATTACATCAGTGTATGCTACTACTTTCATCCCACCTAATGATATCAGCAATGCAAAGATGGCCAGTCCCACCATTATGACATGAAGATATTCCCCACCTGCAAGACCATTAATGGCGACAGCGCCTAAATATAAAATGGAAGTGAGGTTTACGAATACATACAAAAACAACCAAAAAACAGCCATGATCAAAGCCACTGTCTCATTATACCTTGTTTTTAAGAATTGCGGCATGGTATAAATATGGTTTTTGAGATATACAGGTATAAACCATATTGCAATAATAATAAGCGCTACCGCAGCTATCCATTCATAGGCTGCAACGGCAATGCCTAAAAAGAATCCTTCGCCACTCATACCGATAAATTGTTCGGCAGATATATTGGAAGCGATCAAAGAAGCGCCGATAGCCCACCAGGTAAGCGTTCCTTCTGCCAGGAAATAAGCCTTTGCATCATGCTCATTTTTTTTGCGTTTTCTGTAAATACTATAACCATACCCCGCTACAATAACGAAATATATAATGAATACAACATAATCTAAAAAGGCAAGTTGATTGTTCATGGCTAGAACAGGTTGATTTTAATGTTAGAAAAATTAATATTTATTGTAAACGGCTTCATTCCATCTTAATTCATTAGTGAATTGATGAAGACGGGTATTATTATCGATCAGCACAAATTCTATCCCGGCCATTTGTGCAAAATCCTGTAAATATTCTGCACTAAGATTTTGACTATAACAGGTATGATGTGCACCGCCTGCATATATCCATGCCGCCAATGCATCGTGCATATTGGGATGTGGTTTCCATAAAACCCTTGCTACGGGTAATTTAGGCAAATCAAACTTAGGTGTCACCGCTGTTACATTGTTCACCAATAAACGAAAACGATTGCCCATATCAATAATGGAAGCATTCAGAGCCGCACCACCTGCTACATTAAATACAAGCCTTACGGGATCAGCTTTTCCGCCAATACCTAAAGGATGTATCTCGCAGGATGGTTTGTTGACAGCGATGCTTTCACATATTTCAAGCATATGTGAACCTAATACCATTTCATTATTGGGCTCAAAATGATACGTATAATCTTCCATGAAAGAGTTGCCACCCGGCAAACCGCTTCCCATTACTTTCATAGCTCTTACCAATGCAGACGTTTTCCAATCACCTTCACCACCAAAGCCATAACCTTCACCCATTAATCGTTGTGAAGCAATACCCGGCAATTGTACCATGCCATGCAGGTCTTCAAATGTATCGGTGAAGCCTTTGAAATTACCCGCTTCTAAAAAATTGCGTAATCCTATCTCAATCTTAGCTGCATCACGAAGCGATGAATGTTTGTCAGCACCTTTGCGTAAAGGAGCCACTACATTATATCTTTCTTCATATTCTTTAACAAGACCATCTATACTAGTATCCGATACGTCATTTATTACTTTTACCAGGTCACCAACACCATGCGTGTTTACTGAATAACCGAATTTCATTTCCGCTTCTACCTTATCACCATCTGTTACGGCAACATAGCGCATATTGTCTCCAAAACGTACAAATTTAGCTCCCTGCCAGTCATACCAGGCCGCGGCCGTACGTGTCCATACACTGATACCGTGCACCACTTTTTCATGCTGCCAATGTCCCACAACAACTTTTCTTTCCAGGCGCATCCGGGACATAATGAAACCAAACTCCCTGTCACCATGCGCTGATTGGTTGAGGTTCATAAAATCCATGTCTATCTCACCCCATGGAATATCACGATTGAATTGTGTATGCAAATGCAATAAAGGCTTTTGTAAAATCTTTAATCCTCCTATCCACATTTTAGCGGGAGAAAAAGTATGCATCCAGGTAATGATGCCGATACAATTTTTTGTTGCATTCGCTTCCTGGCACAAAGCATGAATTTCTTCTGTTGATTTCAGTACAGGTTTAAAAATCACCTTGACAGGAATAGTAGGGGCGTCATTCAGTGAGGATGCGATTTGTTGCGAATGGTTGGCTACTTGTTTTAATGTTTCTTCGCCATAGAGGTGCTGGCTGCCTGTTACAAACCAGACTTCTAACGATTTTAAGTTGATCATTGTCTTATTTTCTATATTTTATTTTCTAAGATATTGAGGCAAAAAATTCAGAACGTTATTTATTTTTTGTTGAATAATTTATATGATTATTGTTTGCTTATCTCTTAATTAGTTAATAACTCCACATCTTTAACCTGGCTTGGGAACCAAACATTCATTTCTCCTTTGCCCCTGTTGGCCCAACCATAATAAGGTATTGCGATAAAAGATTGTGTTTTCGTACTGATACTATTTTCTTTAACATGAACAGCAGGTACTTCTGCTTTTAGTACCATCACTCCATTCAACATATCAGCGTTGTATTCATTGCTGAAAACGGTTCCTGGTGGAATAATGAAGTTGCTAGTTCTTCCATTATTATCCGCCCACTCTGCACAATAGATGATAGGCCCGCGTTGAAGGGCTATCTTACCAATATCATCTTTTACATTTTCATTGGCTTTCACGGTTCGCACTTCCATTGGTAATGATACCTCTACCTTATCATTTTTTTTCCAGGTTCTGTTTATTACCGCATAACCATTTTGAATGGTAAAGCTAAAGGGCTGTCCGTTTACTTTTATTGTTGTGGTAGCTGCACTGTTTTTTTCAAATTGATACAGGCTTGAAGGTATGGCTATGTTTTGTGCCCAGCCGGGTATCCGTACCATTAAGTTAAATGCAGCAGGCGAAGATGGGTTGATGGTAAAGGATAATGCTCCATCCCAGGGATAATTATTTTGTTGAATGATGTTTACCTGTTTTTTACCTAAACTAATATCTGCGCTTCCGGCAATAAATAAATTAACAAAAAGGTTGTCATCCTTCTGGCCATACATATATCCCGGCACGGATGGGATCAACCGG
>CAMLEX010000652.1 GCA_946479055.1 uncultured Bacteroidota bacterium
ATAAAAATAGTTGCTGGTAAAATCGATCTTGCTACCAATGATATTATTATAATTCAACCCACCGCCCCAGATGGTATGGATCCCACTGCTATTGTTTTCCAGTAATCCGGCATTCGGATCATCGGCAGTAATATTAATATTGACATTTCCGTTACCGCCACGCATCATCCGGCCCAGTTCTCCTGTAAAATTCATCATATCCATAAAGGAAAAACCTTCTGCATTGGTATTGTTAGCCATTCCAATGGCCGACATCTGCCGGGCTCCTTTAAAATAATTGATATTGAATCGTCCTTCAAAACGTTCATCCGTACCTGCTCCACCTGTTATTTTTCCAAAAGCTCCTTTCTTTTTATCCTTCTTTAATTTCAGGTTGATGGTTTTTTCACTGTTACCATCATCAAAACCTGTCATCTGTGCCTGGTCGCTTAGTTTATCATACACCTGCACCTTATCTATTGCATCAGCCGGTAAATTTTTAGTAGCCATCTTCGGATCATTGCCAAAGAATTCCTTACCGTCTACCAATACCTTATTCACTGTTTGCCCCTGAGCTTTCACCGTTCCGTCTTTTCCTACTTCTATTCCCGGCATTTTTTTTAGCAGTTGTTCTACGCTGGCATTAGGCTGTGTTTTGAAAGAGGCAGCATTGTATTGAACGGTATCGCCGATCAGGGTAACCGGCGGCGCTTCAGTTGTTACCAGTACCTCTTCCAACACTTTTGTTCTGTCGTTCATCACTACATTTCCAAGATCAATGTTTTTTACATTTTCAGTGATGGAAAAGTTTTTATTCTGATTGTGATAACCAACATGGGTGATCAATAACCTGTATTCACCCACTGGAATATTATCAAGGAAAAACCGGCCGGCATTATCCGTCATACCAAATGTAAACAACGAAGAATCTTTTTTTACAAGTATTGTGATAGTAGCATCCGTTACTGCTTTTCCGGACAAGGTATCATAAGCTATCCCTTTTACAGAGCCGTTCTTTTGTGCATGTACGCAGATACTGCAAACAAATAATATTGAAAGAAAGTAGAATTGCCTCATAGCCGTTGGTTTTATTAATTGGCTACGAAAATATTCTTAGTAAAAAGGAAAGACGGTTAATTTGGTTTGCTTTAATGTTAATGAAGGTTAATGGCTAAGAGGTGAAAGAGAAAAGGAGACAAAGAGGGGTGTTCCTTTATCTCCTTTTTGTTCCTGGTTTGTTTAGTAACCAATCAGCCTTTTCGGATAGCTCTTTAACTCTTTCTTTCTTCTAAACTCTTAGTCTAGTCTTCTATATCGCCCTGTTCGTCGTCGTCTCTTTCATGTTCATAGATAAGCACTCTTACTTTCCATTCCAGCATTTCATACTGCATAGATATTTCAAGTTTCATCCGGTGAGTATTCCTATCGGGGTTTTCAAACATCATGATAACACTGTTGAATTTCTTTTCTTCAACCGGTGTTTCGTATTTTCCTCCCAGGTAAAAAGTTTCGCCATAGTCCATTTTAACACCAAGTTGGTTAAACTGGGAATACAAAGCATGGAATTTCTTTTTAGCGACTTCAAAGTCATCTGTTGTAAGCATCAATGCCTGCCAGCTGTAGACTTTTCTTTTGTTGGATGAATACTTTGTAATGGAAGAATTTTCTGCGCCGGTTACTTTAAAGGTGCATTCATAGCTGGTTGCTTGCGGGTTTTCCTCTATAATATTTCCCTGCAGGCTGCCGAATTGATGCGGATAATCACGAATGATCTTCCGGATGTCAATGGCCAGGGCATTGGCTAATGGAAGCCTGAGCTGAGAATAAGAAGAAAGAGTTAGGGCAATAGAAAGAGCAGTACACAGTAGTGGTTTTACGATTTTTTTCACGAGTAATGGATTAAACGGGTTAATAAGAACACAAATATTATATAATTCTGGAATTATTGCATAATTTCAGTACGCTTTTTTCGTTAACCACTTAATTAAACAAATCCGGTATGAAAAATAAAAACATTGTACACTCCCACGAAGAGGCGAAGATCTATCGCAGCTATTACAAACCATCCTTTAATTTGTTACGACTGTTTAAATCGGTATTATCCGTTTTTATTTCAGGCTCGTCGCCTGCGGCAGGAACGGTAAGAAGGAAATAAGACGTCTCTACTAACCCATCCATTATATTCTAAGTCTCCGCACAAGCGGAGACTTTTTAGTTTTCTAATGGGTAACCATTATAAGATGTGCTTATGATAATTGAGAAACTTAACTAAACAAATATTCCACATCTTCTCTTGACAAGCTCTTCACAAACGACGAATCATCCGAAATCAGATCTTTAGCGAGGGCTCGTTTCTTATCCTGCAATTGCAAAATCTTATCTTCAATCGTATCACGGCAGATCATACGATAAGCAAAAATATTTTTCGTTTGCCCGATACGGTGTGTCCGGTCAATAGCCTGTTGTTCTACCGCCGGGTTCCACCAGGGATCAACAATATAGACATAGTCGGCAGCCGTTAAGTTCAAGCCCACACCACCTGCTTTCAACGAAATCAAAAACACTCTTACGGCATCATCATTCTGAAAACTTTGTATCGCTTTTTCCCTGTCTGGTGCGGAAGTGCTACCATCAAAGTATTCATATTTCACTCCCAATTCATCAAGCTTGCCTTTTATCAAAGCTAGCATGCCGAGAAATTGAGAAAACACCAAGGCCTTGTGGTTGCTGATATTTTCGGTGATTTCCCTGGCCAATTCATCCAGCTTGATGGAATGGTTTTCAAATTTTTCTTCTTCATTCAATATCGCCGGTGAATCACAGATCTGCCGCAACTTCATCAACCCTTGTAAAATAGTAAGCTGCGATCTTTGTATACCCTGTTCCTGGATGGTGCCTAAAATTTTATCACGGAAATCATTACGGTAGGCATCATAAATTTTTCGCTGCTCATCTTCCATTTCACACCAGAGTATCATTTCCTGTTTCTCCGGAAGATCTTTGGCTACCTGTTCCTTCGTTCTGCGAAGAATAAATGGATATAATATTTTCTTTAAATGGTCTTTGCGATCCTGTTCGCCAAATTTATCAATCGGTATGGCGAATTCCTGGCGGAAAAATTCCATGGTACCCAGCATACCGGGATTCAGAAAATGCATTTGTGCAAATACATCAAAGGTGTTATTCTGTAAGGGTGTACCACTCATACAAAGTCTGTGTTTTGCATTGAGCAAACAGGCCGCTTTAGTTACTTTACTTGCCGGGTTTTTGATAGCCTGGCTTTCATCCAGGATCACATAATCAAAATTTACACTCATCAGCAATTTTATATCGCTGCGCAAAGTGCCGTAGGTTGTAATAGTTACATCATGATCAACGATCTCTTCTCTTGATCTTGTTCTGGCAGGACCATGATGAATACGATAAGTAAGCTCCGGTGTGAATTTTTTTATTTCATTTTCCCAGTTGTAAATAAGCGTAGTGGGACAAACGACCAAAGCCTTTATATTTCCGTGTTCGTTTCTGAAATGAT
>CAMLEX010000653.1 GCA_946479055.1 uncultured Bacteroidota bacterium
AATGATGGTAAAGAACTGGAACCATCTATGTTCATTGCTGAAATACAGGATCTGCACCCGGAACTGAAAACAGAAACCGGAATAGTTAGTGAAGAAAACATACTTACATTCTCTTCCCTGCAGTTCATCATGGCAGCACCTGAAATTGAAAAGATGGAAGAAGAGTTTATTGGCCGGCTGCTGGAAAAATTTTCCATGAACGTAACGGCACTGAATAATTATTTAAAATGCCCGCTGGAATTTTATTTCAAAAATCTTGTCCGCATTCCTTCACCAAAAAATGAAGCTACCGAATTCGGTTCTTCCGTTCACTATGCCCTTGAACAATTGTTCCGTAAAATGCAGGAAAGTGGCAGGGAACAATTTCCGGCAAAAGAAGAATTCATCGCCGACTTTGAATGGTACATGCATCGTCACCGCGAAAGTTTTACCAAAGAGCAATTTGACAGAAGATTGGAATACGGCCATGAAGTACTAAATAATTATTACGATAAATACATCAGCAGCTTTAATAAAATCGTTGCTATAGAACGCAACATCCGCAATGTAGTAGTAAAGGATGTGCCATTGAAAGGAAAATTAGATAAGCTGGAATTTGAAGGCAAACAGGTGGTGGTGGTTGACTATAAAACCGGCGATCCTGAAAAAGCGATCCCTAAATTAAAAGGCCCGAATGAGAAAGAACCCAATGGCGGTGATTACTGGCGGCAGGCTGTTTTTTATAAAATCCTTGTAGATAATTATGCAACAAAAGACTGGAAGGTAATCAGTACTGAGTTTGATTTTATAGAGCCCGACAAAAAGAAAAATTATCGCAAAGAAAAAGTCGTCATTTCTCCGGCAGATATCACCACCGTTACAGAACAGATAACAACCACCTGGAACAAAATACAAGCCCGTGACTTTTATACCGGTTGCGGCAAACAAGATTGCCACTGGTGCGAATTTGTAAAAACGAATAACCTGGCTATAGCCCTACATGAAATTGAAGAAGAGACAGAACCATGATTAACAGGATTTTGATGGATTATTAGGAAAGCTTAAGCAAGTCAAATAGGATAAACAGGTTATGTTTGCAAAAATTTTGGTTCGGCCATTATCGAAATGAAAAGACTATTTCTGTTACTCCTCATAATCCTTTTTTTAATCCAGCAAATCGTGGTTCTTCCTGGCTGCGCCACTATCATTCCTCCCGAAGGAGGTCCGAAAGATACATTGCCCCCAATTTTGCGTAAAGCCGATCCACGTGATTCTTCTCTGAATTTTAGCGATAAAACAATTACCCTTTCTTTTGATGAGTATGTAGATGCAGATAATGCACAGCAGGAAATGATCGTATCTCCTGTTCCTGCAAATATGCCCACCGTTAGCCGCAAGTTGAACACCGTAACTATTAAACTCCGTGATACATTAGAAGCTAATACCACCTATTCCCTCAATTTTGGCAATACCATTAAAGACGTGAATGAAGGGAATATCATGAAAAATTTCACCTACACTTTTTCTACCGGGCCTTATTTCGATTCTCTCGAATTCAGGGGCAATGTAGTACTGGCGGAGACAGGCGATATTGATACCACGCTGACGGTGATGCTGCATAGATCTAATATAGATTCGGCAGTTGTAAAAGAAAAACCAAGATATATTGCCAGGATAGATGGTCGTGGACATTTTCGTTTTATCAATCTCCCTCCCGATACATTTTATGTATATGCATTAAAAGATGAAGGTGGCAGCTACCGTTATATGAGCAAGTCACAGTTATTTGCTTTTTCAGATTCGGCGGCAGTAGTAGCACCAGGTACAAAACCGATAACCTTGTACGCATACTCCAGCAAAGATCCTGAGACAGCAACTAAAACGCCTGCTCCCGCAACCACCGGACGAAATAATAAAGCCGATAAACGGTTGAAGTTTTCAACCAATCTCACCGGCAACCAGCAAGACTTGTTGGAAAAATTTGTCTTCACCTTTGAAGTCCCGCTTAAGAATTTTGATTCTACCAAAGTTCATTTCACCAGGGATACCACCTATACTCCTTTAACCAATTTTAGCTGGGAAACAGATAGCACCATGAAAAAGGTGACCCTGAATTATGATTGGCAGGAAAATATTCAGCATCATTTAATACTTGAAAAAGACTTTGCAACCGATACACTGGGACAACAATTATTAAAAGCCGATACTATTAGTTTTAATACCAAAGAAAGAAAAGATTACGGAAAATTGACCCTTCGCCTCCGCAATCTTGATCTGTCTAAGAACCCAGTTCTGCTTTTTGTTCAGAATAATGAAGTAAAAAAATCAGTTCCTCTTACTTCAAATTCTTTTTCACAAACTTTGTTTCCTCCTGGTGAATACAGTCTCCGTATTTTGAATGATGATAATAAAAATGGTGTATGGGATCCTGGTGAATTTTTTGGCAAACGCAAACAACCGGAATTAGTCAAACCCATTCAACGGGCAATCAATGTGAAAGCCAACCTGGACAATTCATTTGATATAGACGTCACTGCCCCACCGGCTGAACCGCGTTCGCAACAATCACAGAACCCAAATCCTCCCGGAAGAACAAATAATAACAGGCCGGCTAACCGACCCGGTAATTATTAATGAATATGGATTTTTTTGAAGGAGACCTTTTTGAATTACCAGGTGCTTTATTCAGAAAATTCGTCACCACCAGAGATAAGCCATTTGACCAGATATTGAAAGATCATACAAAGAATAAGCTGATTGGGGTTTGCGTGATCTTTGCATTACTTCGTCACTACCGCCCTGGTTTTTATCGTCTGAATTCTAGCTTTCTTTTTTAAAAGGCCGCTTATCTTTGCATTATGCAATTTTCGTCTTCTTTGCTTGAAAACGCTGTCAATGAATTTTCCAAACTTCCTGGTATTGGAAAGAAAACCGCTTTGAGGTTAGTGCTGCATTTACTCAAACAAAATGTAAATGATGTGCAGCATTTCGGGGAGACCATTGCTAAAATGCGCAGCGAAATAAAATTCTGCAACCGCTGTTTCAATGTAGCTGATGCGGATATTTGTTCTATCTGTTCTAACTCAATGCGTAAGCAGGAAACGATCTGCGTGGTAGAGTCCATCCGTGATGTTATTGCAATCGAAAGCACACAACAATTCAACGGCACTTATCATGTTTTAGGAGGTGTCATTTCTCCCCTGGATGGAGTTGGTCCCGATCAGCTTAATATAGAAAGCCTTGTTCATCGCATACAAAAAGAACAAACCGAAGAATTGATCTTTGCCCTCAATCCAAATATACAGGGTGATACAACGATCTATTATATCCAGAAAAAACTTCAGCCTTTCAACATTCGTATCACCACTATTGCCCGCGGTATCGCCTTTGGCGGTGAGTTGGAATATGCCGATGAAATGACGCTGGCCCGCAGCCTTCAGAACCGTTTACCCGTAGAAAATTATGTAAACAGTAACCGCTGATTGCAAGCATTTCGTCTTTGCATCAATGGCGGCTCTTGCTTCAATG
>CAMLEX010000654.1 GCA_946479055.1 uncultured Bacteroidota bacterium
TCTAAGACATTTGACCTGTCAACAACCCCCATTTCCCTTTTAAAAATTCGCGGTGGATACGGGAAAACGGGTGCTGATCCTGCACCGTACCTGGTATATTCTACTTTAGTGCCGGGTAATATAGGTTTAGGGTTTGGAAATATTACTTTTCCTTATAACGGCGTGAGTGCATTTGAGATAGGTAACCAGATCGGGAACCTGAATTTGCAGCCAATTATTACAAAGGAGTTTGAAGTGGGAACTGAAGTAAGATTTTTTGCAAACAGGTTCGGAATTGATGCCACCTATTATGATAAGCAAACAGAAGGACAAATATTTGCTGTGCCAATTGCCCCGTCAAGTGGATATACAGGTCTTGTAAGTAACTTAGGAGTTGTAACCAATAAAGGTATTGAGTTAACGCTGGATGGAGCGCCGGTTAAAACAAAAGATTTTTCCTGGAATGTTCTTTATACGTTTACCCGCAATCGTAGTAATGTAGAGAGCTTAACCCAAGGGTTGGATAAGATCAGTTTGAACACTGCCTACGACGCTGAATTTAATGTACGCCCCGGAATGCCAGTAGGGATTTTTGAGGCCCCTGTGCCTAAAATGACAGAAGATGGGAAGATAATTGTTGCTCAAACAACAGGTCTGCCGGAAGCAGCTGACACCAAAGGTTTCTTTGGCGACTCAGAACGTGATTTCACTATGGGTTTGTCAAATACATTTTCTTACAAAGGACTTTCTTTAGGATTCAGTCTTGATTACCGGAAAGGAGGAATGTTTTATAGCGGTACTGCCGACCTATACCATTTTACCGGTAATTCTTATGCAACAACGTATAATGATCGAAGACCATTTATTGTACCCAATTCTGTTTATCAACAAAAAGATGCCAATGGTCAGCCTGTTTTAGATCCGTCTGGTAAGCCCATTTACTTAGAAAATACAAAAGCAATTGATGAAGGACATTCAGATACTTATTATTATCACACGACAAACAAAGCTTTTTCATATAATGACAGGATTATTGATGCATCATTCTTAAAACTTAAAGATGTAACATTAGGCTATAGCCTGCCCAGGTCATGGGCTTCAAAGATCAAAGCGAATACTTTATCATTAACATTTTATGCCCGCAATTTTATATTGTGGACCCCGGAATCAAATCAGTATATCGATCCCGAAGCAACCAATTTTGGAAATGATCTGGCCAGCCAGTTTGGAGAATTTAGAACAGGTCCTACTCTAAAATCTTTTGGCGTAGCGCTGAAAGCAATTTTTTAAAAGATAAAATTTTGGTAATATGAAAATTAGAATAAGAGAATATATAGCCGCAGCCCTTATTGTTTTGTTAGCAGCTACCAGCTGTAAAAAGCAATTGGATATAAACATAGATCCTAATAATTCACCGGTAGAAAATGGAACGCCATCCCTGATTTTTCCGACAGCAGTTATGTCAACTGCTGGTCGTGTTGGGGGCGATATGGCAATCCTAGGGGGAATATGGGGGGAGAACTGGACCCAGGCAGCCTTGTCGAACCAGTATAAGAACATTGAAGACTACAATTTGCAAAAAACTGATTTCAACGGAGCGTATACAGAGTTATTTTCGGGTGCTTTGAATGATTATCAGTTTGTAATCAAGAAAGCAGCCGAAACGGAAGCCTGGAAATTTTACCTGATGGGTACTGTAATGAAAGCCTATACTTACCAGGTCCTGGTGGATCTGTATGACAAAGTCCCTTACACGGAAGCTTTTAAAGGTGTTGAAAATCTGCAGCCAAAATTTGATGACGGAGATTTTATTTATCAATCATTATTGAATGAAATTGACACAGCTCTGTCAAAAGATTATAATGCTGGAATATTAACTGATGAGGAAGAAGAGGCTGATATAATTTTTGGAGGGGATATGGATAAGTGGGTTCGTTTCGCCAATACATTAAAATTGAAAATGTATTTGCGTATGGTTAACGCCAAGCCCGCTGAGGCAAAAGCTGGAATTGAAAAGTTATATAGCGATAACGCTTCTTTTTTGAATACGGATGATGCAGGAATAAAGAGTTTTATTGATGAGCCTGATCAAGGAAATCCTATGTATGAATATAATATCAGGCGGTTGAATACAACTACCAATTTAAGGGCAAGTAATACGCTTTTGTCATTTCTGGATGATAATAATGATGAAAGGATTCCGCTTTTTTATTCAAGTGCTGTCGGTATGAATCAGGGTGACTATAATAATTCGGCTGCGGGTACAGCGGCTGTAGTGGTGCAGAATCCAACTGATCCTGTCTACTTTATTTCCCTGGCTGAATCTTATTTTCTACAAGCTGAGGCAAGAGAAAGATATTTTGGCGGAGCAGAAGCTGAAGCTTTATATGATGATGGTGTTGTAGCCGCGTTTGATCAACTGGGATTAGATGGTTCTGGCTATGTGGGAGCTGGAACCGCTTATGAGTACCCATCAGGTGCCATGGCGCAAAACATAGAAGCTATTATTACCCAGAAATGGATTTCTTTCTTTGGCTCTCATACTCTTGAGGGATTTTTTGAAAAAAATAGAACGGGTTATCCCAAAACAAGCCTAGTGTATTCAACTGACCCCTCATATGTACCCGGCCAGTTTGTTGCTTCAAAAAATAATGTAACAGGTGGAAACCTTCCCAGGCGCTTGGTGTATCCGGATATTGAAAGATCGCGTAATGTAAATACACCTCCTGAAGTTTCGATAACTACTAAGGTATGGTGGGCATTATGACCGGATATTGAAATACTAATTCTAAAAAAAATACAATGAAAAAAATAATTCATCTTTTATTTCTCTCTTTAATTATAGTGCTTGGCGCCTGTAATAAAGATGAAATACATAATACGGACACACAGGTGGGCGTTTCCAAGGTTACTTTTTTCCCTTTGATAAATATAAAGGGAGCAAAATATATCTATGTTCCACTAGGGGGTACTTATACAGAACTAGGTGCTGAAGCTACGGAAGCAGGTGCTGCCACAACCTATACCACCTCTCCCACAATAAATACTGCAGTTGCGGGAGTGTATTCGGTGGTTTATACTGCTACTAATAAAGATGGTTTTTCTGCGTCCGATTTCAGGATAGTTACTGTGTATAATACAGATGCGGGTGCAGCAGCCAATGATTTATCAGGACAGTATAAAAGATCTGCCCCCGGTAATGCTGCTGATGGACAGATATTAACTTTTACCAAGGTGGCGCCAGGCGTATATATGGTAAATAATCCAGGTGGTGCGGTGGGTGTAAACGTACAGGTAATAGCTATCAATCCAACTGGAAATGTCGTCAAAGTACCAACGCAGCTCATCGGAATAGGAAATCCATTTGGTACAACCGCTGAAACATTCACTCCTGGTCCCCCGGCTAAGTTAGTCTGGACAATTGTAAACTCAGGATATGGAACGGCCGCAAGAACTTTTATAAAACAATAACTAAAACTTAGATCGGAAGAGCGTCGTGTAGGGAAAGAGTGTAGATCTCGGTGGTC
>CAMLEX010000655.1 GCA_946479055.1 uncultured Bacteroidota bacterium
TGAAAAAATGCAATCCCTGTTCTTTATCCTTAATGGCTTTGAATTCATCAAAAGAAGCGCCGGCACAAAATGCTTTTTCACCGGCTGAACGGAGAATGATCACCTTTGTATTATCATCATTACCGGCACCGTGAATGGCGTGTGCTAATTCTTCCAGTATGCGGCCGGGCAATGAATTGCTTTGCGGGTGAAAAAATTCAATTGTTGTAATTCCCTTGTGGAATTCGGACTTTACGTAACCATCAGTCATAGCTAAGAGATTAAAAGAGAAAAAGAGGGTTAAAGAATTTCTTTTCCAAAATTATTAAAAACCCTGTGAATTCCATCTTTCATAAGCTCTACTTTGAAGTTAACTAACATAGCATGCTTTAAATTTAATAAAGATAGTTGCGTTTTTATTTGCTTAAAATATACTGAGGGAAGAGGATGAACAGTTTTTAATTCTACCACCAACTTATCTTCCAACAGTAAATCTAATTTGTATGCATTTTCTAAATGCAGTTCATCATACACAATAGGAAGAATTAACCGTCGCTGAGCCTTTATTCCTATTTTTGTAAGCTCATAATATAGAATCTCTTCATATACCTTTTCAAAACACCCCGGCCCAATCCGCGAATGAATTTTTATACAAAGATCAACAACGATACCAGTTAGCTTTTATTGACATTTCGGAAATTCTAATATAATTTATTTATCTGTCAAAATAAAGGAGAATTTGTAACCCAGCTTATCTCTTTTTTTCTTTTACTCTCTTAGCCACCATTGTTAATATTGTTGCAACACCTACAACCGGTTCATCGGTTTCATCCAGTATTTCCACCAGCCATTTTACAATTCCTTTTTGTATATCATTTTCATCTTTCATTTCCTGCGACAATTTTTCTTTGCAGGTAAATTTAATATGAATTTCAGCACCGGGGTAAACGGGTTTTGTGAACCTCAACTCATCAATACCATAATTTAAAAGAACAGGATTTTTTTCATAACTATCTACAAACAATCCAGCGGCGGCACTCATTATAAAATAACCATGCGCTACCTGTTGCTCAAACATTGTATCCGTAAAATTAGTGGTTTTGATATGTGCATAAAAATGATCCCCGCTGAGTTCTGCAAAGCGATCTATATCTTCAGAAGTAATGATTCTTTTTGGGGTTATCAACTGATCACCTATCTCCAATTCTTCAAAATATTTTTGAAAAGGATGCTTACCCGGATCCTTTCCTGCAGCATTGGGCTGATACACATTAGTGATCTCTGTTATTGTAGTAGGTGAGCCCTGGATGGCTACCCTCTGCATATAATGTTTTACTCCCCGAATGCCTCCCATTTCTTCTCCACCACCTGCCCGGCCAGGACCGCCGTGTACCAATAGAGGCAATGGCGAACCATGACCCGTACTTTCTTTTGCACAATCAGCATTTAATACCAGGATCCTTCCATGATGTGTAGCTGCTCCTAATACATATTGTTTTGCTATTTTATTATCAGCCGTAACAATAGATGAACATAAAGAACCTTTGCCTTTTTTACTGAGTTCAATTGTTTCATCCATGTTTTTATACGGCATAATGGTGCTTACAGGACCAAAAGCTTCTACTTCGTGAGCTTCATTACTGGCAAATGGTTTTTCATTCATCAATAATAATGGCGAAATAAAAGCTCCTTTGTTGGCATCCGCATCAATTACTTCCACACTATCCAGTGAACCATAAATGATTTGTGATGACGCCAACAACTTTTCTACCTGGCTCCTCACTTCTGATCGCTGCCCTTGCCCCGCCAACGAACCCATTCTTACTTTCTCATTTAATGGATTGCCAATAGTGGTTTGTGAAAGAGATGTGGCAATCGCCGTCCATACATCTTCCATTTTATTTTCGGGCACAAATATTCTGCGGATAGCTGTACATTTCTGCCCTGCTTTCGATGTCATTTCCTTTCTTACTTCCTTAATAAATATATCCCACTCCGGCTTACCAGGTGTTACATCTTCGCCAAGCACAATGCAATTCAACGAATCCGCTTCCTTATTAAAAGGAACTGATTCACTCAATATTTTCGGATGTGATTTCAATAATAAACCGGTAGAAGCTGATCCTGTAAAGGTCACCACATCCTGTGAGCTGACATGATCCAGCAGATCACCGGCACTGCCACAAACCAATTGTAAAGCTCCTTCGGGTAAAATTTTGGAAGCAATAATTTCTTTAACCACCGCTTCTGTTAAATAGGATGTAACAGTTGCCGGTTTTACAATAGCAGGAACACCTGCCAATAAATTCACAGCAATCTTTTCCAGCATGCCCCAAACCGGGAAATTAAATGCATTGATATGAATAGCAACTCCTTCCTTCGGTACTAGGATATGTGTGCCCATGAAAGTATTATGCTTGCTGAAATTATGTGCTTCGCCGTCTATACAA
This sequence comes from uncultured Bacteroidota bacterium, assembly GCA_946479055.1. The sequence goes on from CAMLEX010000655.1 coordinate 2,430, forward strand.
AAAGATTCATCAGGAAATTTGCGCCGAAGCGAAGCATTGGCAAACAAATTGCCTATGCCGCCTTCAATATCTACCCAACTATCCGCCCTGGTGGCACCTGTTTGATAACTTATAGTATAAAATTTTTCAAGATGCTCTCTTAAATGAAGAGCTAACGCCTTGAGCATATTGCCCCGTTCACGAAAAGTCATTTTTCGTAATGCAGGATTTCCAATTTTTCTTCCGTATTCAATAATGGATTTAAAATCTATTCCTTTTGTAGAAGCAGATGCTATTGCTTCACCGGTTACCGCATTATATAAGGTTTGTCCATCACCATCACCGGTGATCCATTTTCCTGTAATGTAATTTTGTAATTTATTCATAACAGCAATCCTCATTATTAAAAGACGAAATTAGTTGAAAACCCAAAAATGTCTTTCCCTGATCTTTACTACTTATAAAAATTGGCAGTCTATCTTTGCATTTCTGTTCAACAAACCCTTTAAACATGAAAATAGTTTTCGTTGCTTTTATTTTTTTATCCGCTATCAGTATTATTTCCTGTAACGATTCAAAAACAACCCACAGCGGGCATGTAAAAAACAATGAGCCCAAAACAAAAGCTGACAGCCTGATGAATGACGTAATGGACGGCCACAATATCGGCATGGCAAAAATGGGAAAGCTAACAAGGGCAGAACAAAGAACAAGACGTTTACTGGATTCCATTGAAAAATTGCCGGCAAAAGCAAGAGAAGCTGCTGTACCGCTTAAAGTAAAACTAGACAGCCTGCAAAAAGATCTCAGCTATGCAGAATTTGCGATGAATAAATGGATGGAAGAATTCAATATGGATTCAGCCCTTAACAATGTAGAGGAACGAATCGATTACTTAGGATCGGAAAAATTGAAAGTTTCAAAAGTAAAAGAAGCAATCCTGGGGAGCCTGCAAAAAGCTGATTCTATATTAAAGGAAAAATTTTAAGCATCTAAAGGCTCTACACCAAACTGACGCAGATGATGCAGTGCATGTTTATAAAGCAATTGTACACTTTGCTCAAAATTAAGATCACCAAAA
>CAMLEX010000656.1 GCA_946479055.1 uncultured Bacteroidota bacterium
ACTATGTGTGTATTTCTATGTATCTACTGTGCCTATGTGGTTCAAAGCCTCTCAGGTTAGTAAACTGACAATAAAACGATAAGGGTGGCAATGGAAAGCCCTGTCTGCCGGTGTATATGCTCCTGTATAAATTTTAATGCTATGCCTATCTGGTTCTTTACTGTATTGATAGAGAGGCCGAGTTCATCGGCGATTTGCTGGTGGCTGAGGCCTTGTTCCCGGCTGAGTCGATAGATTTGCTGGCGCTTGTCCGGTAAGGCGGCTACGGCAGTATGGATAATGCCGTTTAATTCTTTGCTTTCCAGTATGGGGTCGGGTGTGTTATCAGCGGCAGCGGCGGTACTTTCTAATTGCTGTAATAATTTTCGTTGATTGCCTTTTACGCGGAGGTAATTGATGGATACATTGGAAGCAATGCGAAACAGCCAGGAAGCGGGCTGTTTTACTTTTGGCAGATCTTCCCTGCCCAGCCAGAGACGGAGAAATGTTTCCTGTATTACCTCTTTGGCTTGCTGATCATCCCGGGTGAGCCGGGTAATGAAGGGTAATAGTTTTGGTGTATAAATATGGAATAGTTGGGTAAAGGCAGCTTCACTGCCTGCTGCTACCTGGAGGAACAGTTCGTTATCATCGTATGGCGAGGTGCTTTGCAAGAAAATATAACTAATGCATAAAATTAATGAAAGGAAAAGACTTCATAAGAGTATATCATTATGAGGGGAATTGTATAAAATATGCTGCGTAGAAGATATGATCATTTATAATATTGAATCCGGAACTAAATAATATGAGAAGGGCCTGTAGAAACAAGCCCTTGTGATGATTCTAACCTTGCTTTAGATGCAAGAATGTTCAATAAAGAAAAATAATTTTATTGCTTGGCGGTAAGTTATTGTATGAATGCAATGAATTAGTATTCGAACATGATTATATAAAGGGCGAATTTATTTTAACCAATTGCTAATCGTGATATGGGAAGTGGTTTACTGCGCCGGGGTTGCTGCCACCGCACATTGCCGTGAGAACCTTTTAATGGAACCACATAGACACATAGTACACAATAGAAGGAAACACATAGAACTCTATGTGAAATCCTATGTTTCTATATGCCTATGTGGTTCAAAATGGTTTATGGTTACATAGGCTATCACATTAATATTTATTATTCTTCTGGCAATAGAGAAAACAGATTGTTCACTAAGGTTTTCTGTCCTCCTTTAAAAATATTTACACAATGAAAATTTATGAGGATGCCTTTTGGCTTATGCAGCATTTGCATATAAGAAAGTAGGATTGCATCATGTATTGGCAAAAGACCTTCCTGGGCTTTCAACTCTACACAGAGTAGATTTTCCACTAATACATCCAATCTCAATTCTGTCTCAAGTAACAGGCCTTTGTATTCAAGGGGTATCCAAATCTGGCTTTTATTCGCTAAGCCACGTAACCTCAATTCCCGCAAAAAACATTTCTCATAAACTCTTTCCAATAACCCGGGACCAAGATGTTTATGTACTTCAATCGCACAACCTATAACCTGATAAGTAAGCTCATTAATATATTTCTTAGTTATTCCCATTCATCTATGTGTCACCTCTATGTATCTATGCTCTATGTGGTTCAAAAATATCCGTTAGCGCAAGTCCTTGTCGCCAGGCAATGCCGCACGAAGCGGGCGGCGGCAGCTTGGTTTATTTAAGATAGTAAAGACATTCATTTCATTAAAACATCATTTAGGTTTGAACAATCCTTCTTTGATACAGTAAATAACAATGCCAACGACGCTTTTTGTTTTTAATTTTTCCAGTATCCGTTGCCGATGTCCTTCCACTGTTCGCCTGCTGATGAATAATCCTTTAGCTATCTGGCTGCTAGTAAGCTCTTCGCAAATCATTTGCATGACACTGATTTCTTTTTCTGTAAATGGTCTTTTCCGGCTTTTTGTATTTGGATTGTATTTACTCCTGGCTATCAGTTGTGCCAGCTTAGTAGTGGTACTGGGGCAATAATAAGGCGTGTGTAAATAAACAGACTGAATGGCTTCCGTAATATCTTTTTTGTCTGCATTTTTTAATAAGAACCCTTTGGCGCCTGCCTCAAGCATGTCAATTATCAGGTTGTCTTCATTATGCATGGACAATGCAATAACCTGAGTAGTGGGAAAATGCTGCTGTAGATGGCGGGTAGCGCTGACGCCATCAAGCACCGGCATCAGTATATCCATTAAAATAACATCGGGCTGAAAGGTTTTTGTCATTTCTATTGCCTGGCTCCCATTTTTTGCTTCAGCTACTAATACGATCTTGCTTTGCCGGTTAAACATCAGGCGCAATCCATCGCGGTATATATCATGATCATCCACTATCATTACTTTAACTGGTTTGGATTCCTTCATGCTCTTTTATTTTTTTGTAATGGAATTTGTATTGTATAAGCAGTGCCTTTGCCGGGTTTGGTATCAATATGTATATCGCCGTGCAATACCTCTACCCTGCCCGTAATATTTGAAAGACCCATGCCGGGACCAGATACATTCGACTTAAAGTCAAAACCACAACCATCGTCTGCTAATAGCAGGAGTAACTTGTTGTCACTGACCTTAATGCTTATCTCAAGCGTTTCGGCGTTTGCATGTTTAATAGTATTATGAATGATCTCTTGTATAATACGGTAAAGATGTGCTTTGGCTTCGCGGGACACAGGAACTATTTCGGGTGCATAAAAATTGATACGAATTGATTGGATATCATTCAACCTGGCAATAAACTCATGGATAGTATGAACCAATCCTTTGCGAAGGAATACTGGCGGCATAAGATCGTTGGATATTTCACGCAGTCGATCAAGAACAGTATCAATATGCCGAATCAATTTTTCGATGATTTCTGCATCAGCACTATCCCCGGCCTGCAGGCAATTGATTTGCAATCTTACAGATGACAATAAAGGCCCCAGTTCATCATGCAAATCGGATGCTATACGCTTTCTTTCTTCTTCACGGGTATTGATCTCTGCGAGTACCTTTTCTTTATACAATGCCCGGTTAATTCTTTTCTGTCGTATGGCCATTATCATAAAACCTACCACCATAAGACCAAATACATTAACTGCTACTACGATAGCTGCATAAATGTTTTTCAAACTTCCATCCATATTACATAAGATAGGGTTAATAAAAAATGTAAGGGTATGGATGAAAAATGTAGAAGTATCGCAATTCGAATGGCTAATTAATTTTCTTAGCCAACTCCACTTTATTCGTTTAAATGGGTAGATTATCAGTACACAATTGTTGCCTTGCAAGCAACGATACAAACAATAATAAGCACAATAAACGTTATGAAAATTTATTGCTTCACTATAACACGGTTATAGAAAACAGTATTATTACTTTTTAGCTGCAAAAGATATATCCCGTCCTGCAACGATGGCAACCGAAGCTCCAACCGATCCTTGCTAACCTTATTTTTAATTACCT
>CAMLEX010000657.1 GCA_946479055.1 uncultured Bacteroidota bacterium
CTGCAAATGCGCCATCAATTTTTCCATCACCATTTGTATCTGCACCACCTGCTTCAACTATATCCGCGATGCCATCATTGTCGCTATCTACATCCAGACTATTAATGATTCCATCTCCATCAGTATCAGTACTGCCTTCCACCGAATCTGGTATACCATCATTATCATCATCGGTATCTGCAACGCTGCCTAATCCAGCAGATCCGCAAAAAGTGTATGTTCCGGTTCTGGCGGAAGCGTTGGTGGCAGCTCCGAATATCCTGAAATAATAACGCATCCCGCTTGTAAGCCCCGTAAGGGATAATGTTTCAGGTTGATTGTTACCTACTGCATCCACGCACCCAATATCGGTTAGTCCCGGGCAGGCTGTACCGGAAAATGCCTGGATGGCAACATCAAAAGAGGCACTGGGGTTAACGATGATTGTAGCTGTTCCTGAGTTTGCAAAAAAACTAAACCAGACATCAGAAGCTATGGTGCCTGTAGCGCAGGCAGGAGCAGGGACGCCGCAAGGGTCCATAGCGGTGGTAGGTTCATATGTAGTTGTATTAGATAAGGTCGTTCCGGCTGCAGGGCAACCGGTTAACCAGGATTGGTTAAAAGTTACTGCATTTGAAAACAATGTACCACCGCCTAAAATTTGTGCGTGGGAGCTAATGGAAACAATAAGTAAAAAACTTAAAACTACTTTTTGGGTCATAGGGTCGACTGATTTACATTTTAATAAGGATATCACAGGATTTGAAAGGTTATAAACAAATGGTTTATCGTTTTGAAAATAAACCTTGCAAATAAACAACAGTCCTAATCTGGTCTTTATAGTGTAAACCCTTAATTTTTTGTAGATGTATTACTACACCGTGATTTTCATAAAAACAGTTTACGGTATTCATTCAGTAACGGCAATAAAAAAACTGCCCGGTTATTCCGTGGCAGTTTTCAAGTTTTCAGAATCTGATTACGTCTTATTAATTCTTTACTTCACCAGTTTCAGCATCCGTTTTCTTTTTTGAGTCACCATCTTTAATTTTAGTATCCCCGTCGGCTTCTACTTTTTTCTTGTAATCGCCGTCTTTTATTTTAAACTCACCATCCTCATCCAGCTTCACTTTAAGGTCATCTTCATATTTATATTTCCCATCTTCTAATCTTATTACATGGCCATTTATCACCTTGCCAGTAGTTCCATAAATGGTGTCTTTAGTTTCATTGTTGACATAAATGTAAACGGGTTTCTTTGTTTCGGCATCTACCATTAGCCCTGTATTTTCATCTTTTACAAGCGATACCTTTTCACCCTTGTTCAGATCGTAATAATCAGATTCAGTTTTATCCTTACATCCAACCAATGCCAGCAGTGATGCTGTTATTGACATAAAAAGTACATGTTTCATAAATTCTGTTTAGGTTATAAAATCGTTCTCTAAAACCGATTATACAGCGTCAAGATATATACCAATAAAAACAGACTTTAATAAACAGCATACTACAATATGAGTGTAGAAATAATTGCCCCGTAACTATTAAAAAGATAATAAAGTACTGTTGGAAATTTTACCCGGGGTCAGCAAAGCTTTTAGCTTTTTTAATTTTTGATAAAGAGGATTCCCGTATTATCAATTCGGGGGCTAATACTCTTGTTTCAAAATCAGTAACCGGTCGTTTACTTTCTATTAGTTGTAATAAAAGGGTAGTAGCAATTTTCCCCATTTCCATAGCAGGTTGTTTAATGATGGAAAGAGGCGGTTCAATAAGTTCGGTGAGATCAGAATTGGAAAAACCAATAAGGCCGATATCATCCGGCACTTTTATTTTTTTTGTTTTCAAAACCCGCAGGCAACCGGTAGTTAATTTATCAGATAAAGAAAAGATAGCATCCGGTTTTGTTTTTAATTCAAGCAATTCAGTGATAGCCTGGTCCATTTCTTCACTTATCAAACCCCCATGCGGACAGTATTTGATTAAATCTTCTTTTTCTTTGATGCCATTATCTGCCAGGGCGGCTCTATATCCTGCAAGCCGGTCTTTTGTAATAGAAAGAATCTCGTTACTGGCAACAATGGCTATTTGTTTGCTGCCAGTTTGTATAAGATGGGTAGTGGCGTCATAAGCGCCTTTATAATTATCGACAACTACTTTATGTGTATTGATCTCATCCACGATCCTGTCAAAAAAAACAATCGGCATGCCTCGTTCATTCAGTTCTTTAAAACCACTGAAATCCTTGGTTTCGGCAGACACAGATACAATTAATCCATCAATGGAACGGGAAGTAAGATAGTTCAGATTGATCTGCTCCCGGTCATAGGACTCACGGGTTTGAGAAATAATAACATTATAGCCATTATTATAGGCAATGGATTCTATACCATCAATGGTTTGCGAAAAAAAGCTATTGGCTATTTCGCAAACGACCACTCCAATTGAATGGCTTCTCCTTTCTTTTAAACTCTGGGCAATAGGATTGGGTTGATAATTTATCCGGGCAGCATATTCCAGTACCAGTTTCTTTGTTTCAGGACTGATCTCGTAACTGTCTCTCAATGCTCTTGAAACAGTAGAGGTGGACAGACCCAGTGCTTTGGCAATATCTTTTATGGTGACGGCTTCAAACTTCATAGTTAGTCAATCGTAGGCAGAGCCTGTTGAAGAGTACATTTTTTCTAAAAGTAATGATTTTAAATGGCCTGAGGTTCCGGGATGCTAGTGAGTAAATACAATATTCCTTATCCTGTTTTTAAATGCAGAATAAAATCAATGACCTTAAAACAAGAACAGAAAAAACGAAACGGGTATAACCAATTGTTTTACAGGCATCAATGGCATCGTTATCGGGAACGATTGCGTAAATAAATGATTCTGAAAAATTCAGGATGATTGAAAATCTGCATAGACTTGCTTTGCCGATTTTAATAACAGGATTGCTTGTCATGATCAGATACTTCCATTCTTCTTCTGCTGGTTTTGTCTTACTGACAACTATCCAACTCTATTCTTTACCAATTATTATTATTGAAAACGACTGCCCGCAGCTCTGTCTTCGTTGACGACGGGGATGATTTGTAAAAGAAAGTCCTTTAAACAAAAACAAACTGTATGAAAAAATTATTGCTTCTGTTGGTCTGGTTATGCACTACAATCATTGCCTTTGCGCAAAACCGCCAGGTAACAGGTATGGTAACGGATGATACCGGTACGCCTTTGCGTGGTGTAAATGTATTGATCCGTGATATCAAAAAAGGGGTACAAACTGATGCGGGCGGGAATTTTAAAATTGAGGTGCCTGGTACCGGTGATGTAACGCTATCTATTACTAATACGGGCTTCAAGCCAGTTACAATAACAGCAGACGGCAATTCAGCTGTGTCCATTAAGCTGGAAAAAGATATTACTGCATTGGAAGATGTAGTAGTCGTTGGTTACAGTACGATAAAAAGAAGGGATCTGACAGGCTCAGTATCTTCGGTA